>JACRCT010000022.1 GCA_016218885.1 Deltaproteobacteria bacterium
AGCGTTACCTCGCAGAACGGGTCTCTCGCCTCCCCTTCTGCAAGCCGTCATGCCAGCCGGCTTCGCCCTGAGTGCCGGGCCCGGGGTGCCACGCCGCTTGCCTCGGAGTAACGGCGCATTGCAGAGCACGGCCCGCCTCCCGCTGAGAACCGCAGTTGGCACGGGTGCTTGCAGTGGCCTCCCACGCAAAGGAGGCACACATGAGAGTCGGAATGCTGATCTCGGCGGTGATGCTGTTGGCGGCGGGCGCGGCGCAGGCCCAGGGCTTCGCGGCCGATGACCTCGATGTCGGAGAGCCGGTGCTGACGCACAACCTGGCGGTGGTCCCGCTCTTCACGCGCAAAGCCGCGCCCTACGACGAGTACGTGGTGCTGGAGGAGGCCCAGAAGCAGAAGTCGGTGCGGATCAGCGAGACCCAAGGCGGCCAGGTCGATCGCCTGGTGGTGCGCAACAACGACACCGACCAGCGGCCCCTCTACCTGCTCGGAGGGGAGGTCGTGCTCGGCGGCAAGCAGGACCGGATGGTGGTCAGCGACACGGTCGTCGAGCCCAAGGCGACGCAGCGCGTCGAGGTGCGCTGCGTCGAGCAGGGTCGCTGGGCGGGCGCGGACCTGACCTTCCATTCCAGCGAGGCGGTGGCCCACCCCGACCTGCGCAAGGCGGCGATGTTCAAGGGCCAAGGCGACGTCTGGAACGAGGTGGCGCGCAAGTCGGCCGCCTCCAACGTGTCGAGCACGACCGGGACCTATCGCCGGGTGCTGCAGGACGAGTCGGTGCGCCGGCGCATCAAGGGCTACCTCGACGAGCTGCAGGCCAAGATCCCGCGGTCGGAGAAGCTGATCGGGCTGGCGGTGGCCATCAACGGCGAACTGGAGCTGGTGGACGTCTTCGACAGCCCCAAGCTCTACGCCAAGCTCGAGCGCAAGCTGCTCACGTCCTACGTGCTGGCCGCGCTGGAGCGCCAGCCCGGCTCCGTCGCCAAGGCCAAGGCCTACGAGCAGAAGGCCAAGGCGCTGGGCAAGGCGAACGTGGACAAGCTGCTCAAGCCCTCCGCGGGGAACACCGAGGCCACCGCGCAGGCCCAGGACGGCTCGTCCTCAGTGCCCTCGTTCCGGGGAACGCGAGTGCAGGCCAAGTCCGGCCCGAACAGCAAGGTGTTCATGCACAAGGGCAAGGCCGTCCACGGGACCTACTTCGGGGAGGAGAAGCAGAAGACGAGCGAGTGAGGCCTTCAAGGGCCACCGCGAACGTTCTGGGATAGTGCCGTCCACCGCGGCTCTTGGGCACGCCAAGGCCGCGTTGGGCCTGAAGGGGACATCGTGTGTCACCGCCGAGCTCGCTCCGCCCCAATCCTTGCATCCGCATTGCTCTTTGGCGGCTGCGTTGCTCTCGATTGGCGTTTTGGTCCGAGCATTTCGTGTACTGACAACCACCTGTTCGCCCAACCGCCAATGGTGGTGCACCGCGGGGAGGAGTGCTTCCTCACCTGGATCCAGGGCGAATACCCGTTCTTCTTCCTTCCGAGGTACCAAGCGATGGGTGGCCGACTCGTGCTTGCGATGGCAGCAACAACCAGCTCGGGCAACGCGGCCGGGCGCTATCAGGAGATCAAGGTCGAAGGCGCCGAGAACCTGCTGGCGTTGCGACGCGGAGGTGCCTTCTGGTGGCAGCCTGATGGGTCGTTTCTGGAGCTGAGAGTCGTGGAGCAACCGCCGCGGTAGGGAGGCAGTCACGAAGCCTGGGGTCGCGTCGCAGTAGCGCCTCTGGCTCGGCGATCTCCGCCGCAGCTCTCGGCGAGTGGCTCTGGCGCTGAAAGCCGTGGAGCAATCGCCGCCGCTGGGGTGCGGACCCACGGTTGGTTGGAGTCTGGGGGCGCCGGTAGAGTGTGTTGCATGACTGATACTGAGATGCTCAAGGAGATTCTCCAGAGCCAGCGCAGGCTCGAGGACGGCCAGCGCAGGCTCGAAGAGAGCCAAGGCCGGACCGAGCGAGTCGTTTCAGGCCAGCAGGCGTGGTTTGAGGGCCTGGGGCAGAAGGTCGATGCCCTGACGAAGACCGTCGATGACCTCCGCGGAGAGCTGGGCGAGCTTCACGACGTGCTCGCGGACATCCAGGATGACTGCCGCGAGAGGCGACACGCGGTCGCGGACCTGTCCCGCGAGCTCGAGAAGCAGGATGAGCGACTGCGACGCCTGGAATCTCGCGTTGCACCCTGAAGCTCCAGCGCGTGGTGCCCGCCATCTCTCCCCCACTCGATGGTTTCAGCGGCCCGCTTTGGTCGCCCGCGGTCTAGTTCCGACGACCCGATGTTGGCCCGATTCGAACACGCCGCGAATCCTCGATCAGGATCTTGGGCCGGGCGGCTCCAGGTGGGTCGTCTTCCTCGCTCTCCCCAAAGCCGAAGTCCCTCCAGGCACCAACGTGATCTAGTTGCCGTCGCTCACCCCCCACTCGAAGCCCATGCCTGCCAGCTCCTGGATGACGGCCGCCACCTCGCCGTGAGCGCTGCTCGCGGCGAGGCGTGCGCCTTCGTTCGCGGGAGCCTCACCCGCCTCGTCGCCCCAGTGGAAGACGACTTCCACGCCCGCCATCTGCGCAGCCAGCGCCTGGAGCGCGGTCATGAGGACGCGATTTCCGCCAAACGCGCCACAACCCCAGAAGCCAGTATGGACGACCGCCCGCGCACTCTTCGACTCGAGACGCGCGGCAGAGAATCCAGCGAAGGCCGTGCGAGCAATCCCCTCGATCTGCCTCGCCGAATACCGGCCGTGTCCGACCGGCGCCGCGATCGCCAGGATGTTGCTCCTGGTCGGCGGGTTCTGCGGCTGGACTGCCGCCCTCACCACCTCCGGCTTCGCGAGCGCGAAGGCGTTTCCATACAGGCCGCGGGGTCTTCCGGCTGCGCGATTGGGCCCGGTCGCGAGCGCGCAACGGCGCTCGACACCTGCCACCAGCACCGGCGTCGCGCCCTCTCGGTCCTCGGTCTGCGCCTGACCCATGGGCTCGAGGGCCTCGCGCACCGCGGCCAGCGCAGGATGCTCGGCGACCTGCAGCTCGTCCTGCGCCAGAAGCGGCCCTGAATAGGCGCAGAACAGTCGCGGGTCGGCGAAGTTGACGTGCCACTCGTCGCATTCGACAGCGGGCGGCCGGTAGTCGAAGAAACCGGCCCGGGCACTCCACCTCGCGGGCCCGCCGGACACCGTCTCGGGCAGCGCGCCGGGGCGCCGGCGCGCCAGCGCGTCACCGAGATCTCGCCCTCGTGGACGACCCCCGGCGGGCAGGAGAGCTCGAACACCAGCTGCTTGTACTTGTGCCGCATACGCGGGGGATGCTCCCTCATCAGTTGCGCCGGGGAAACCGTCCGTCGAAAGAGCAGGTCTGGCATGGAGACCTCACAGTGTTGCGGCGACACTACACCCCAACCCGAGGTGTCCATCCTGGCGCCCCGTGAGCCTCGCCGTGGGGTCCCGCCATAGGCCCGATTTCTCGACCAAGCTGGGGGCGGCCGGGAGAGCGCCACAAAACCTGGTTTTCGGTCAGGTTCGCATGGCGATCTCGAGAGAAGCTCGTTGCCCTGGAGGTGGATACCTCGGCGCCGCTCGCGCCACGCCACCCATGGATCGACCCCGAGTGGGAGATGTAGGCCGACCGTCCACACCGCAAGCTTGTCGAAGCTCCACCCGTTTTCCGCCGAGCAGTACACGGAAGGAGTGGGAGGAAGGGGCCGGAGAGGACGGTGGCGTCATGACTCGCATCTTGCTGCTGGCGGACGACCCATCGGTGATCCGGGACGTGGGCGCGCGGTTGTCGGCGCAGGGGTGCAGCGTCGAGTCGGCCTCGACCCTCGACCAGGCCTTCGCACGCCTTGCCGGCGAGCGCTTCGACTTCGTGATCGTGGATCGGGTCGAGGACGGCGTGTCGGCGGCTC
>JACRCT010000380.1 GCA_016218885.1 Deltaproteobacteria bacterium
CCACGAGGTGGCGGTCGGTCCGGTGCACGCGGGCGTCATCGAGCCCGGCCACTTCCGCTTCCAGTGCCACGGCGAGCACGTCTTCCACCTGGAGATCTCGCTGGGCTACCAGCACCGCGGCATCGAGCGGGCGCTCGTCGGAGGTCCCGGCAAGCGCAACTGCACTTCATGGAGACCCTGGCCGGCGACACCAGCGTGGGGCACGCCACCGCGTACTGCCAGGCGCTCCTTGAAGCTGCGCCAGGTGAGCGCCGGGGGCTGCAACGCCTGCGAGGCCGACATCAACGTCTTGGGGACCCTGGCCTTCGACCTGGGCCGCTTCGGGATCCAGGTGGTGGCCTCGCCGCGCCACGGCGACGACCTGCTCGTCACCGGGCCGGTCACCGAGAACATGAGAGCTGGCGCTCAAGAAGACCTACGACGCGCTGCCGCCGCCGAAGATCGTCATCGCCGTGGGCGCCTGCGCCATCTCCGGCGGGCCCTTCCTGGGCCACCCCGAGGTCCACAATGGCGTGGGCGACCTCCTCCCCGTGGACCTGTTCATCACTGGCTGCCCGCCCCACCTCTACACCATCCTCGACGGGCTCCTGCTGCTGATCGGCCGCCTGGAGCGCCGCGGTCGAGGCGTCCGCCGCTGCGGCGCGGTAGGTCCAGGAGAGCAGGTGGTTCTCAGAAGCCGGGGCGAGGACCGTCGGAGATCCTCGATCTCCAGCTCAGCCATAAAGCGCATTGGTGTCATGCGGGGAAGCGCGAGTTCCCGCACGTCCTCGAAGAGAACGCCCAACCTGTAGCGGCGTGGGCCGGCCTCATCGGCCAGATCGAGCCGGAGGGGGCACCTCACAGGGTGGCTTGCATTCCCCAAGCGATGCTAGCCTCTCAAGCTCGAATCCCGGGCTGGCTCTGGAGCTGGCCGAGCCAGCGCATGCGACCGACAAGGGAGAGGACCATGGGCATCAACCGCGTTGCCGGAACGAAGATCACCCCGCGAGTAGATGGCTCGAACGCGATGGCCAAGCAGGTGGAATCCATCGTCAAGGACCACGCTGCAGCCCAGGCGAGGCTGTTCTTCGGGCCCGAGATGTACAAGACGAGCACCCAGGGGAGCACGTTCGTCATGACGGGCCCCCACGACAACGACACGGCCTGGAAGTTCTCCAAGGACTTCAAGAACGTCGACATCACGTCCGGCGAGGACGGCATCGTCGAGCACCTCAAGGTCAACAATCCCGAAGGATTCCGCCAGCACCTCACTGCCAGCGTGATGAAGTCGGTGCTCAACGGCGCCGCCGAGGCCACGCTCAAGAGGATCCCGGAGATGGAGGGGATGGTCCGCGTGGAGGGGCCCACGATGGCCGACAACTCCTTGCTCTTCACCCTGACGGGTCCTGCAGATGGCGACACCAGAGTTGCCTACAACCTCAAGACAGGAGTCCTGAAGTTTTCGGACGAGGCAGGTGAGAAGTCGGTCAAGGTTGGCAGGTCGCAGGCCGCGGTGGTTGACGCGATGGCGAGCTACTTCAGGCTGAGCCTGCCGCTGATCAAGGACGACTGACACCGTCGCGAGCACGAAGACCCGCGCTACCGGGTCTCCACCTTCGCCTTCACCAGCGCCTTCACGGTCTCGACGTCGCGGGCGGCCTTCACGTCCAGCCTCAGGCCACGCCCCTCGGCGTACTTCCGGGCCGCCTTGAGCTCGGCAACCACCGCGGCCGGAACTCCGTCGGCCTTCTCGAGCGCCGCCACGGCCTTGTCGCCGAACACGAACGCCAGCTGGAACGCACCCTCCATGGGGACGAGGAAGAACAGGTTGCGCTTCTTGCTCTGGAGCGCCTTGAGAGTCCAGCCGCTCGAGTAGTGCTTCCACTCCCATTGGATGGGCCCGTGCTCGGTCTCGACGAAGCGCGCGACGGCCTCCCAGCGGGATGCGGACTTGCCCAGGACTTCGGCGAGCAGGCCTGCATCGGGCATGGGCGACTTGTCCTTGAAGGCTCTCTCGGGCATCACGACTTCCTCCTCTACCTGGGCGGGCAATGGTAGAGCATTGCCACGCACTTCGAAGCACCGTCCCACCAGATGCTGCTGGATGGAGGGCTCGCGGACAACGAGGTGCCTCCATCTCCCGCGACTCCCCGGAGAGCCGATGCCCATCGACCAACTCATCCCGGCCCTGGTGGGGGCGACTCTCTTCGGAGTCCCAGCCTTCCTCCTCATCAGGCTGTGGCTGCGAGCCTTGGCGAGCCGCCGCTGGCCCATCGCCGAGGGGCGCATCACCCGCTCCGCGGTCTCGCTCTCCGCGGGCAAGAAGGAGCAGGCCAGCGTCCAGCTCACCTACGAGTACGAGGTGGGGGGAAAGACCTATCGCTCGGACACGGTGCGCTTCGGCGACTTCCTGAACTTCAGCAAGTCCGATGCGTACGCGACCGTGGCGCGCTTCTCCGTGGGCCAGCGTGTCGAGGTGCGCCACCACCCGCGGCGGCCCGAACGCGCCACGCTGGAAGCCAAGGTCTCGGGCTTCCTGATCATGTGGGTGGTGATCTGTCTGGGCGTGCTCGCCAGCATGGGCCTGGGCCTGGCGAAGGCGGGCACCGAGGACAAGACGCCACAAAAGACCCCTGAAGTCGTGGAGAGCCCGGAAGACCCCGGCTGAGCGCCGGGGCGAGCCTTCGGCGCCCGCCCACTTGCATTGGAAAGGGGCATTCGCGCGTCAGGCCTGCCGGACCTGGCGTTTCAAGGCGGCCAGGAACTCCTCGAAGCGCGCGGCGTCGGGACCGGCCTGGGCGATGTCGAGCCCGGGCTTGCCGTCAGGGCGCAGCACGCGGACGAAGCGGACCTTGCGCGCCGTCAGGGCGAGGACCACGCCGCAGAACCCCGCAACCAGCCAGCCGAGCACGCTCGCCCTCTGTACCCAGGGCTCCTGGCCCGGCCGGCCAAGGACCACGGCGGTTGCGACCGCGAGCGAGCCGATCAAGATGGAGTGCTTCGCCCAGCGGTTGCGGATGAGGGCCTCGGTGGTACGCGGGCTCAGCTGTCCCAGCAGCACGGTCGTGCAGTGGGTCCTTCCGAGCAACCACGAGGCCCGAACCTCGACCCGGTCGTGGTAGAGGGCGAAATCCCGCCGCACCTGAAGCAGGCGTTCGGTATAGCTCGCGAGAGGAGAGGCATCGTGGAGGGCCATGGGGCAGGGGGATTCTAGCGCCGCCCCGTGTACCGCGCGCGGGCGCCCCAAGAGCCGAGGCTGAGCTGCGTGCTACGCTCACGCCAACATGCTCGGACATCGGCGATACGCTCTCATCCTGGCTCTGCTCGTCTCCGCGTGCGGTGAGCCCGTCGCCCACGTCCCCGACGATTCGCCAGACGCCGCAGGAGAGGACGGCTCACTTCCTCTCGATGGCTCCCTTGTCATCGACGCCACCACGCCACCGGATGCCAGCCGAGCAGACGCCGGCGAACCCGACTCGGGCAATCCCGGCGACGCCTCCGCTCCGCCGGATGCTTCCGAGCTTTTCGACGCCTCTTCCAGGGACGACGCAGCCCAGGGAGTCGACGCCTTGATCGCCGAGCCTCTCGACGCGGCGACTCCGCAGGACGCTGCCACTTCGCCTGACGCCTCCTGGCCACCGGATGCGGCAAGCCGCGCCGACGCCGCCCAGCCAGACGCCGGTGGCGGCGGCGACATCCCCACGCGCATCCGGATCATGGCGTGCAACCTCACCAGCGGGAACCTGCAGACCTACGACGGGGTGACGAGCCAGGGCTCGGCAGGCATTCGCATCGTCCAGGGGCTCCAGCCGGACATCATCCTGATCCAGGAGTTCAACTACGACCCCGACGGCGACCGCACGTTCACCTCTGAGGAGATTCGGTCGCTGGTCGACCAGATGTGCGGGACCGAATGCTCCTACGTGCGCGGGCCGGGCTCGACCAACTCCATGATCCCCAATGGCATCATCAGCCGCTGGCCCATCCTCTCCTCAGGTCAGTGGGACGATCCGAAGATCACCAATCGCGAGTTCGAGTACGCGGTGATCGACATCCCCGGCCCCGTGGATCTGTGGGCGGTGAGCATCCATTTGCCCAACGACGAGAACAAGCGCCCGTTCAGCGCGACGGCGTTGGCCACGGCCCTGACGGCGAACGTGCCGTCCGATGCGTACCTGGTGGTGGGCGGAGACCTGAACACCCTGCTGCCGCTGGAAGCCGCCGTCCTCTCCCTCGACCCGATGCTGGAGGTGAACATCCTGCCGGTGGACCAGCGCGGCAACACGGGCACCACTCGCAACCGCAACAATCCCTACGACCGCGTGATGCCCAACGACCTGTTCGAGGCGCGGCGGGTTCCCGTGACGATCGGCAACAACCAGTTCCCCAAGGGTCTGGTGTTCGACAGCCGGATCTACGACCCGCTCTCCGACGTGCCCGGGGTGCTCGAGGACGACAGCATTCAGGCCTACATGCAGCACATGGCCGTCATCAGGGATTTCGTCGTTCTCGGGCCCTGACTGAACTCAGGAGGTGGTCCTTCCCTCCGTCGTGGCCAGATCCCCTTCGCGTCGCTCCAGTGGCCCGGTGTCCGAGCCAGGAGCGTAAGCGACTGGAGCTGTCGGATCCCACCCGGGTCTGTCAGGAGGTCGGCGTGTGAGCGTGGGGAAGGTCCACTTCCTTACGGTCGTGGCTCGGACACGCTCTGCTCGAATACTCCATCTCACGGTTCAGGACGAGGGCCACTCTCCGGCAGCCGGATCGTCGCCGCCCAGATGCCCCCCTGGGGCCTGGAGTAGACCAGGACATTGCGCGCGCTCGAGATGCCGGGATGCAGGGCGATGACGCCCGCCCCGAGCCCAACCGCCGCGGTACGAAGCTCGGGGTGATTGAGGTCCGCGAGCTGGAGCTCGCCGGCAGTGATCCTCGACCCATCGTCCCGGGTGCGAGTGAAGACGAGCCACCGCCCATCCTCGCTCACCGCGGGCTGGCTCCCGCCGGCCCAATCAATGGTGACCCCGTCCGAGATCCGGAAGACCTGCACGCCCGTCCGCAGACCATTGAAGACGACGTGCCGCGCGTCGGGCGTCAGGAACGGGGCAAAGTAGCGGTCGTCTCCTGCCTGCGCGATGACCCGCTCGTCTTTCCCCATCCGCAGCACGATGGAGTCGTCTCGCTGCAGCGCCCATAGGCCCTCGTGCGACGAGAACGGCCGCACCGCGCGACCCGCCCGGTCGACGGCCTGCAGCGGCACCGCGTCGAAGCGCTGGCCCGGGACCCGGTAGGCGATGCGCGATCCGTCGGCGCTCCAGCGCGGCGCATAGCCCGCCCCTGCGGCCAGGCTCAGCGTCTGGGCCTCCCCACCCGCGATCGGCTTGAGGTGCAGCCCCTTGAACCCGAAGGCGGTGAAAGCGACCGAGTCTCCGCCCGGAGCCAGCACCGGCGCGGTCCACTGGCCCTCGGCGACCAACCAGGTGCGCTGCACCTCCACGGAGGACTCGTCCAAACGCGCCTGAAGGTGGGCGGTATTGGCATTCGTGGACGAAAGCTCGCTCGACCGGACGCTGGCATCGCAGCCGGCAAGCCCGAGCGCGGCCAGGACGCTGAGCAATCCCATCCGTCCACGGCGACGCGGGATGAAAGCCAGCAGCACGAGCCCCGTCGCCAGCCAGCCCACTGGACCAGCTCCGCTCGCGCAACCGCCGCAGCCGCTCTCCTCCGGTGGTATGCGCGACCCGGTGTCGGCTTCCACGAGGACCTCGCCATCAGGCTGCCCAGGAGCCGCAGCGTCCCGCCCTGGTTCGGGCAGAGTCGCCGCGTCGGCCCCCGGCTCGGGCTGGACCGCTCCATCTGGCCGATCGAGCGCCGCATCGGGTCCGGGCTGCAATGGGTTCGCGTCCGTTCCCGGGCTCGGCCCCACGTCCAATCCGGGCTGCGGACCCGCATCCACACCGGGCTGATCGTCCGGGCGCAAGCCGATGGGGCAGTCGGACTCCTGTCCCACGCTTACGGTGCAGCTGCGCTGGGCGCTCTGATAGCCCACCTTCGCGGCTTCCAGGGTGTAGCCGCCCGCGTCCAGCACGAAGCTCCACGCGCCGGTGCCCGCCTGCGCCGAGGCCGTGGCGCCCGTCTGCCTCACCGTGACCGAAGCTCCCGGGAGCGGGTCGCGCGAGCCGTCGCCGCGCTCGATGTAGACGATCCCCTTCGCAGTCCCCTTCTGCTGCGCCGGGAAGAGCCCGATGGAGCACCACTCCGTCTGTCCCTGCGTCACCACGCACGGCTTGGTGTTCTCGAGGTAGCCGGGCTTGGAAGCCTTGATGGTGTAGCTGCCCGCAGGCAGCTCGAAGGACCAGTTGGCGGTGGTGGCCTCGGCGCTGACCTGCGCGCCCGTCTCCACCACCTGCACCGTGGCCCCTTCGAGACGGGTGGTCATGTCGGAGGTGCCGACTCCCTTGTCCTCGAAGACCACGCCGCGGGCGATTCCCTTGAGAGCCGGCCCCACCGGCAGGCCCAGATGAATCTGCAGCGCACGCAGGTGGGCCAGCGCCGCCTCCTGGCGGTGCGCTCCGTCGCCGAGGTACTGGGCATCCGGGGTGCACATGTCGATGAACCCCATCTCGGTGAGCGTGGCCGGCATGGTGGTGTCGACCAGCACATGGAAGGTGGCCTGCTTGAGCCCGCGATCGCGCAGCGGCCAGGCGGCGCACATCTCGGTCTGGATGGTGGTGGCCAGCTTCCAATCCTCGCTGGCGCTGGTCGCGGCGGTATCGCAGTAGGTCTCGATGCCCGTGCCGCCGCCGGCGTTGGAGTGGATGGCGACGAAGCGGGTGGCGGCCTGGGCATTGGCGTAGTCGGTGCGTTGGGCGAGCGCGACGGCCACGTCGGAGTCCCGCGTCATGATCACGTTGAACCCGACCTCCTGCAGCAGGGTGCGCAGGCGCAGCGCGGTGTCGAGGTTGATGTCCTTCTCGCTCAGGCCGCAGCCCAACGCTCCCGAGTCGGTGCCTCCGTGACCGGGATCGACGCAGATGAGGTACTGGCTCTGCGCCTGCGCGCGAGCGCCGACGAGCGCGACAGCGAGGAGGGTCCCCAGCGTGAGAGATCGCATGGCAGCTCCCGGTACGGCCCCCTGAGTGGCGGGCATGTTAGGCCGGCGCCGGGCTTTCCGTCACCCCTGCTCGGGCGGACCCGGGTGCTTGCGCGGAGCTGGGGGGCTGTCAGGGGATGGCCTTGCAGTGGGCAAGGCGGGAGCCATGGCACTCGCTCGGCATGTGGCCCACCCCGAGCGCCCGCCCCCTCTGGATGGCTCCCCCCAGTCGCGGGGCGACGGAGCGTTGAGGGCGTGGCCGCGACCCGATGCGCTGCTCTTCTCGTCGTCCTGCTGGCGGGCCAGGCGCTCGCCGCGACACCCCCGACGACGCGGGCCGACAGCCTCTACGCCATCACCCCTGCGGTGGACGGCGCCCTCATCGTCGGCGGGCTCGTCGGCTCGGGCGTGCCTTACCTGATCGCCGACGACGTGATCGACCGGCGCTGCCCCTGTAACCCAAACGAGGTGAACGGCTTCGATCGCTGGGTCATCGGCAACCACAGCAATGCCGCGCTGACCCTGAGCGATATCTCGCTAGGGCTGGCCCTGGCTCTGCCGGTTGCCCTCGATCGGCTGGACGTCGACTCCAACCTGACGTGGCTCGAGGACGTCACGGTGTATGTCGAGGGCCTGGCGCTCAACGGGGCGCTCGTCTCCATCGCCAAGGTCGTCTTCCAGCGGCCGTTTCCGCGCACCTATGCGGGGCAGGACGACCTCGCCTCGCAGGCTGGCGGCTACCGCTCCTTCTATTCCGGCCACCTCGCATTGACCTTCTCAGCCTTGAGCACCACCGCCTACACCTGGACCGCGCGCCACGGCGGCGCGGCTTGGCCCTGGGTTGCGATAGTCGGCTACGGCGCGGGCGTGGGCGCCCTGATGCTCGCTGCCGGGTACCACTTCCCCACCGATCTCTTGGTCGGCGCGGCGATCGGGACCGGGTTGGGGGTGCTCGTTCCAGCGCTCCACCGCCGGCGTCCCGCGGGTCTGGCGCTCGTGCCCACCGCCAATGGGATAGCGCTGAAGGGCCATTTCTATTGAGCGACCGACCGAGCCGGCAATACCAGGCGGAGTCACCACCCCTCTTCTTCGCACCCGCTGCCGGCGGCGGTAGAAGCGTGGCCATGGCGAGGACATGCG
>JACRCT010000023.1 GCA_016218885.1 Deltaproteobacteria bacterium
TCCCTACCCTCACCACTGGCGCGCCTGACGAATCCCACGAGAAAGGGCCCGTCCATGAGCCACCTCGACGCATATCTCCCGCTCGCCGTGGCCATCGCGGTCGCCGGGCTCTTCGGCATGCTGCTGCTGGTCCTGTCGTCGGTCTTGGGGCCCAAGAAGACGAGCGCCGTCAAGGCCGCCCCTTTCGAGTGCGGCAGCAACCCGGTGGGCAGCGCGCGGGAGCGCTTCGCGGTCAAGTTCTACGTGGTGGGGCTGCTCTTCATCGTCTTCGATCTGGAGATGGTGTTCTTCTATCCGTGGGCAGCCGAGTTCCGCACCCTGGGCTGGTTCGGCTTCGCCGAGATGCTCCTGTTCGCAGCGACGTTGGCGCTGGGGCTCGTATACGTGTGGAAGAAGGGCGCCCTGGAGTGGGAGTGAACGTCCGAGCGCGCCAGCGCGTGACGGGAAGGAACCCATGAGCGAGCTCGACCTGGCCCCGGCCTTCACCACCCGCCGCGAGGAGGCGATGGGGACCCTCGCCAAGCTCGTGTCCCGCGGGCTGGGGTGGGCTCGCAAGTATTCGATCTTCACCTACCCCTACTCCACCGCCTGCTGCGCGATGGAGTACATGAGCGTGGCTTCCTCACGCTACGACATCGCCCGCTTCGGGGCCGAGTTCCCGCGCTTCTCTCCGCGCCAGGCGGACATGCTCCTGGTGGTGGGGACCATCAACCAGAAGCAGGCTCCCATCCTCAAGCGCGTCTACGAGCAGATGTGCGAGCCGAAGTGGGTGGTGGCCTTCGGAGTGTGCGCCTCCTCGGGCGGCTTCTACGACAACTACGCGGTGCTGCAGGGGATCGACCGGGTGATCCCGGTCGACGTCTACATCCCCGGCTGTCCCCCGCGGCCCGAGCAGGTCCTCGATGGGCTGATGCTCCTGCAGCAGAAGATCCAGTCGCAGCCACACCGGCTGATCGAGCGTGAGAAGAAGCAGGCCTCGCTCGCTGGAGAGCGGCCAGGCGAGATCGACCTGCTCGCTCCTCGCTAGGAGCGTGTCGGGGAAGCCTTGCCTCGGGTCAGCTCTCCGGTCATCCCGAGCGGAGCCTCCGCCACGGCAGTGGCGGCGGCGGAGTCGAGGGACCGCCCGCGTCGCGCTCCAAGCCGCCAGCGGGGTCGATTTCAACCGCCACTGACGGCTCGAGGCGAACGGCTCTCAGCCCGTCACGGCAGCGACGCGCGGCTGTTCATGGGCCGCATCTGGACCTGGTCGCCCACTTCCAGCTCGCGGACCGAGCGGATGATGAGCGCGGCCGAGGCCGACTCCTTGACGTCCACCACCAGCAGCGAGCCGATGTTCTCGAGCGGGAACTTCTTCTCCCCCAGCTCCTCGAGCAGCGGATCGCCACGGCGCACCACGGTGAAGGAGTTGCCCTCTTCCACGCCGTCGCGGCTGCCCTTGTCGATGAACACCCAGTGCTGCTCGCCCATGAACGGCAGCCCGGCGGTCAGCGCCACCAGGATCACGCCCTTCACTTCGCGCAGGTTGTCCTTGGAGATGATCTGCTTGTCGAAGTTGCCCAGCGGGCCCACGAAATCGCCGCGATGGATGGGGTCGAAGGTCCCGTCGATGAGACCCGTGACGTACTGCTGGTCGATGGCGACGATCCGCAGGGTCCCCATGATCCGGGTGAGGTAGCCATAGCTCTCGCCGGAGACGGGGTGCTTCACCGTGCCCATCGTGCGGAAGATGCTGTAGCGCTCCCCCAGCCGCACCGCGCTCTTGTTGCGGAACTTGATGTAGACCTTCTCGAAGTTGTCGAGCATCTCCCGCTCGGCCCACGACTTCTCGATGACGCCCGAGTCGTCCAGCTCGCGCTGGGTGACGAGGCCGTCCTGTCGCATGAGGCTGCGCTTGGGCGCGGTGTAGCCGAACTTGGTGCCTTGGGAGATGGCCACCACATCGTCGTCTTCGCCGAACTGCTCCGTGGAGTTCATGCTGCCCGAGGTCACGTCTCCAAGCTCATCTGGCGCCTGCGCGCCCTCGACCTGGGCAGGCATCTCATCGCCGCCGGGGTAGAAGCGAACCTGGTTGCCCGGATAGATCCAGTGAGGATTCTCGATCTCCGGGTTGTAGGACCAGACCTTGGGCCAGTACCAGGGATTGCCCAAGAACTTGGACGACAAGTCCCAGAGGGTGTCGCCGGACTTGACCGTATAGGTCTCGTAGACCTGCTCGGAGCCCTTGCTCGAGCCCGCCTTGCCCTTGGCGGGGACCACCTCGACGCTCGATTGCTCCGGCTCGGTGACCGCTGGCTCCTCGGCCTCCTGAGCGCCGGCCGGGCCAGGCAGTAGGAGGCTCGCCAGGAGCGCCGTCGTCGTTGCCCACTTCATGGTTCCTCCAGCATCGTGCCGCCAACGTCTGTCGAGAATCACTGCGTCGCCTGCTGTGTGGCCAGGTTCTTCAGGCCCGCTTCCGCCGTCCGTGCCGCCGTCGTGCCTGGATAGCGGTTGACCACTCTCGCGTATGCGTCCTTGGCCCGCTCGGTCCGCTTGAGCCGCACGTGACAGTCCGCGAGCCGGACCATTCCTTCCGGAGTCTCCTTGGCGAGCGGAAAATCGTCGCCAAGGCGCTCGAAAACGATCGCTGCCGACTGGGGATCTCCGAAGTGGAGAAGGCCGAGTCCCGCTTGGTATAGCGCGGTCGCCGCGCGTCCGTCCTTGGGGAATCGCGCTGCGAATCCCTGGAGGGCGGCCGCGCCGTTCTCCACGTCGCCGGTGGTGATGGCCGCCAGAGCTGCCTGGTAGGTCTCGTTGGCGGCAGCGTCCTGGGAGGTGGAGTCGGGTTCGCCTGCATCGGAGAAGAGCTGGTCCACCGTGGCCGAGTCCGGCTCGCGCAGGTCCACCACCGTGGGAACCGCCGTTGCCCTCCGAACCTGGGGCGACAGACGCACGGTCGCCAGGTGCTGGGGCACCAAGGGAGCCGTCTCATGGGGGCTTGCTGCCGAGATGGCCATCTTGCCCGGCGCCGCCACCGCACGCTGCGCCAAGAGCCCTGCCTCAAGCCTCTCAATCTTTCGCTCGAGCTCTGCCTGCCGGGTCGCCATCGCCTTCAACTGCGCGCCGAGCTCGGGATCGCCCTGGGGCCGTGCGGTGGCGCAGCCTGCGGCCGCCATCGCACACACGGCCACCCACGCCCAGACACGGCGAGGATCCGCGTCCTGTCGAACCGACCTTTTCGTGGCCAGCTCCGCTTGCAAGCAACGGGAAAACAAAGACAAATCGTCGGGCGATGATAAGAGCTGCAAAAATGGGGTGTCAAGAAAACGGCCGGTGCACCGCTCGCTGCTTCTGCTTGGCTGGACTCCAATCCTCGACGATCGCTGGAGATTTCAGTCGAGAGCCAGGAACGAGAGGTGGCGGCCGCTCCGCCCCTGATCCCGGCGGTGGCTGAAGAAGAGCGCTGGGGAGCAGGCGGTACAGTGGGGGAGGACGTCGATGTTGCAGCCCTGCACCCCGACCGCCATCAAAGATCGGCGGCAGGCCTCGACGAGATCGAGCCGGGGTCCCTCCCCAGCGCAGCGCACGGTGAGCCCGGGGCCGAAGCGTGCCTCGAACTGAGCGGCCACCTCTTCGCCCACCTCGTAGCAGCAGGAGCGGATGGAGGGGCCGATGGCGGCCAGCATGCGCGCCGGCACCGCGCCATAACGGTTGCCCAGCTCGGCGACGGCCTTGCCGGGGATGGAGAGGACAGCACCACGCCAACCGGCGTGCACTGCGGCGATGGCGGGGACCTCCGGCGCGTAGAGCAGCACCGGCACGCAGTCCGCCGTGCGGATGCACAGCGCGACTCGTCTCGCCCGGGTGAAGAGCCCGTCTGCATCGCCGATGGCAGGGGGCATGTCGACCCCGGGCGTGGCCGTCTCGACCTCCAGGAGTCGCTCGCCGTGAACCTGGTTGGCGCAGACGAGCTGGCTGGGAGTGAGACCGACCCGCGCCGCCAGGCGACGAGCGTTCTCGGCGACACGGGCCGGCTCATCGCCCACGGAGCGTCCGAGATTCAGGCTCGCGAAGGGTCCCTCGCTCACCCCTCCCTCGCGGGTCGAGAAACCATGGCACAGCGGCAGTCGCCCCGTGGTCAGCAGCATGGTCGCCACCTTAGCTCTGCCTCGGGCCTCTTGGCATTCGAATCCCATGAGGCAGCCATCGACTCCGAGCTCCCCTTTTCGCGGACCGCAGCGAGAGCGTTGCAGGCCCTGCCGCACCTCGGAGAGGAGGGTTGTGGCGACCTGGAGAGCGCGCAGGGAAACTCCCTCCACTCGTCGCGCGGCAGATAAGGCCTCGATCCTACTCGCGAATTCAACGACGAAGACGTCTCGCGAGGACGCGTTGACAGCCCTTCTGCCCCACGGCGAGAATGCGGCCGGTCTGGTCGCCTTCCTGGCATCCCGGTGGGGCGTCATCCCGACTCGCCGCGGAACCGCAAGATGGTGGGCCTACCCCTCAAGACCGTTGGGCGAAAGATCGCGCTGGCGATAGGCCTGCCGCTCGTCTTGGGGCTGCTGCTGGTGGTGGAGGTCTCCTACCGGCGGGCACAGGACGTCGTTCGGCAGAATGCGGCAGAAGAGGCGGCGGCGCTGGCCGACCTGCTGGCCACCAGCTTCACGCTCGTCGACCCTGCCTATCTCGCCCGGCCGGCGCCTCCGGTGGTGGCGCACCGGCAGGTCGCGGCGGCACTGCAGGCCGATTTTCGCATCTGGGATGACGTGGAGGTGCTGCGCGTGGTGGATCGGGAGGGGGTGGTCCGCTGGTCGCGGCGCATCGAGGACCTGGGCACGAAGGTGCCCGACCCCCGCCGGCTGATCGAGGCCCCTCCGCAGGGCTTCACCGACGTCGCCAAGGGCGAATACGTGCGCCCGCTCGGTGGCATGGCCTGCGCGCGCTGCCACTCCGGCGACGCCTTCAAGGTCGGCGCGGTGCAAGCCATCATCTCGCGACCGCGCATCGAGGACGACCTGATCGGCTTCTACCACGGCGTGCGCGTCTTCCTGGCGGTCCTGATCGGCGTGCTGGCCCTCTCGAGCATGGGGCTCTTGTACATGCAGATCACCCGACCGATCGGCCGGCTCGTGGAGGTCATGCAGCGCGCCGAGAAGGGCGACTTCCTGGTACGCGCCAAGGTCGAGAGCGAGGACGAGATCGGGCGGCTGGCGGGGGCCTTCAACTCCATGGTCTCCCGCATCACCGAGATGAAGGTCGCGGAGATCGAGACCAGCCGCGAGATCGAGACCCTGCAGCTCGAGCTCGACCTCAAGGCCGAGCTCGAGCGCCAGAACCAGGTCATCGAGGAGACCAACCGCGCCCTGAACCGCCGCGTCCGCGAGGTGACGCTGCTCAACGACATCGCCCGCTCGCTCAACTCCACTCTGGCCCTGCCCGAGATCCTCAGCATGGTCACGGAGATGGTGGGCGTGACGGTGGGCGTGGACCAGTTCGCCGTGATGCTGGTCGACGAGACAGGCAGCGAGCTGCAAGTGGCCGCCTCGTTCGGCTACTCCACCCGCTCGCTGGCCGACTTCCGGCTTCCGGTGGGCAGCGGAGCTTCGGGGCTGGCCGCCAAGACCCGCGAAGCGGTGTACGTGCCCGACCTGAAGAACGACCCCCGCTACCTGCAGGGCCCGCACGACCCGGCCGGCGAGAGCTCGCTGCTGGCGGTGCCCATGTTCTGCAAGGAGAAGCTGGTCGGGGCCCTCAACTTCGTGCGCTTCAAGAAGCGCGGCTTCTCCGACAACGACATCGTGCTGCTGCAGCTGGTCGCCACCCAGGCGGCGATGGCCATCGTCAACGCCCGCCTCTACACCGAGACCCTGGAGCTGACCCATATCGACCCGCTCACCGGGCTCTTCAACCGGCGCAAGCTCTTCAACCACCTGGAGATGGAGGTCGCTCGCTCGCAGCGGTTCGAGAGCCACCTGTCGGTGGTGATGATCGACATCGACCACTTCAAGAACCTCAACGACACCTGCGGCCACCGGGCCGGGGACACGGTGCTGCGCCGGGTCGCCGAGCTCCTGCACGGGACGGTGCGCAAGGTCGACACCGTGGCCCGCTATGGCGGCGAGGAGTTCATGGTCCTGTTGCCCCGCAGCGATCGGGTCGAGGGCCTGGAGGTGGCGGAGAAGCTGCGCCGGGCGATCGAGCAGACCAGCTTCGAGCAGGGCGCGACCCAGCCCGGCGGACGCGTCACCATCTCGGTGGGGGTGGCCACCTTCCCCGAGGACGCCGAGACGCTCGAGCGCCTGGTGGACGCGGTGGACTCGGCGCTCTACGCCAGCAAGCGCGGGGGACGCAACCGGGTCACGCCGTACCAGAGCGGCATGGAGCTGCATCCCGACCGCGAGCGCGGGCCGCTGGCCGAGATGATTGCGGAGACGGAGAAGAAGGCCGCCTCCTGATGAGCCCCTAGACAGAGAAACGGGCCCCCGAGTCTCCTCGAGCGCCCGCCTCAAGTCAGGAAGCTGCCGACCGCTCATCCACCCGGATCGATGGTGGTGATGCGGGTCAGGTCGAGGCCGCCGGTGTAGCCGTACGAGACGTAGCTGTCGTAGCCGTAGATGGTCACCCCCAGCTTCGCGTTGGAGGTGATCTGGTGCGAGCCGCCCGTCACGGGTACTCGGTACACCACCGATCCTCCAGGGACGAGAGAGGTCTGCATCCCAGGAAAATTCGAGGTGGTGAGGTTGCGGCCGTCGATCGTGATGCCTGGCGTCGCCGACTGGGTCACCATCGACAGATAGTTGTGAACGAGGGTCGGCGAGGCGAGCACGTTGTAGGTGGTGCGCCACTGCTCGATCGGCGGAGTGAGAATGAGCGCGGGGTCTCCCTCGACCGATCCGGCGTTCGCGTCCTCGCCAGTGAAGTACTGCGCGAGCATGACGGGCTGCTCGGAGGTGACGGTGAAGTCCGACGAGTGCGTGAATTCCAGCCATGTCGCGGTGGTCACCGTGCCTGCAGGGTCGATGGGCGGAAGGGTGCAGACACCGCCCTGGCAGTACTGCGTCTGCATGATCTGAGTGGGCGCCGGGTTGATGGTGAACCGCGTTCCGGCCGGGCAGCTCGCCTTGCCGCAGCCAGCCACCACTCGCCAGAAGTCGGGGTGCTGGTTGGCGACTGGGCCGCTGCTCGTGCGGTAAGCCACCGTCTTCGCCCCTGCGTAGCTCTTGCCCCAGGTATTGAAGGGCATCATCTGCTCCTCGATGTGGTCGCAGGCCATCTTGTCGTGCGGCTTGAAGGTGCACAGTGCGCCACCAAAGACCGCGATCGGCTTGTCGGAGCTGACGATCGAGCCGGTGGGGTCGCTTGTCCACTTGCACATTCGGCTGATGCCATTGAGCGCGTAGCCTGGGGTTTCGGTGCAGACCTTGGTCCCGCCGGTCGCGCTCAAGAACTGGAGTACGTCGAAGCGATTGAGGGTGTAGGTGCGCTGCGAGCCGATTGCCTGGGCGGCGATGCCCCCTTCGGCAACCGTCGCGGCACCGAAGCGGATGGTCACCACGGTGTTGTCCTGGGTCGCCAGCATCGAGAAGAACGCAGGGTAGTCCATGGAATTGGTTCCGAATATCCCGTCGCTCTCGACAGTGATGTGCTCCTGCGCGATCACCACGTATTGGTTCGCGAGGATATGCGCCGGCAGCAACAGGGAGGCGTCGTTGGTGTAGCTATAGGAGCTGCCCACCTTGGAGGTGACCGGGCTGAACTGGTAGGCACTCACCGGCAGATTGCTGACCACGTGGTAGGCGTAGGGCTGCTTTCCCGTGCTCTCCATCATCTGCCAAGGCAGACGGACGATTTGCAGGCTTTGGGCGGCCACGGTGATCACGCCCGCGGCATCCGCGGCCGGAAGCGAGGGACTGCTCGACTCCACCCCTCCCTTGCGTCGCGTGATCCTGACCTTGGCCGGGGCCAGGTTCGAGTTGGAGATGACGACGGCGTACTCGCTCGTAGTCTCGGGCTGCGTGTCGAAGGTCGTCAGGCCGCCAGTGAAGGCCTTGGTGTCGGTGGCAGTACTGCCGGGGATGTTCGGAGTCACCGCCGCCCAGTACTCACAGCCCTGGTAGGACGACTGGCGGGCCGCGTTGGCGCAGGGGTCGAGGCAGTCGTTGTTCTGGCAAACGGCTTCCGGCGTCGCCCACTCATCGAGGGTCTTGCAATCGGCCTCGTCCCATCCCAAGCCGTCCTGGCGGCAGGTCTCAAGCACTGTGGCCGAGCCCTGCTTGCAGCGCTTGCTCCTCGGGTTGCAGACCGGAGGCACGCACTTGGGAAGCAGGGGAGCGCCCGCGTCAGCGCCTTCCACGGGGAGCAGCTCGCACTTGCCAGTAGGGGTGCAGAACAGCGAGGACCACCCGCTCCCGTCGGCCTCACAGGTCTCCAGCGAGGTTCCGTTGGTGCTGCAGCGCTGGGCCCCGGGCGTGCACCGCTGGCAGCGGCCGAACTCGCACTTGGAGGGGGCGCCGGTGATCGGGTCGACCGGACAGGTACTCACGATCCAGTCGTCGCCCTTCTCGTTGCAGGTCTCGAGCGTCGTCTCGTCCTTGCAGCGGGTCTGACCGTTGCTGCACTTGGTGCAGTAGTACCCGTCAGCTGCGGCAGTGCAGACGCCGTCCGCCGGGCAGGTCTCAAGGTCGGTCCAGACGCCGGCCTGGCACTCCTCGATCGCGTGCTCCGCCGGACCAGCATCGGGGGTGGTCGTCACTGGCCGGCAGCGACGAGCGCCCGTGGTGCAGCCCACCGGCCCGGCGTCTGGTCCGGGCTTGATGTCGCGCGGCCTGCACTGGCCAGTCACCGCGTCGCAGTACTCGGTGGTCGCGCAGCCGGTGTCGTTCTGGCACAGGCAGACGCCGAAGCGCGCCACCTGCCCCAGGGTGCACTCGATGCCGCCGGCGTCGACCTCGGGGCTTTCGATGATCTGAGGGGGGTCGTCGCAGGCGGGCGCGAGCAGCGTTGCGGCGACCAGGATGGCGAAGAGACGCGGGCCGAAAGCCATGATTCCTCCAACAGGGCGGCCAACAAGGGCTCTCTTATACCGGATAAACGGGCGGACATGGAACCGTCCGCCCGCACGCCCGACAAATCACCGCAGCGCGCACCTAGCCGTCGAGCTTGTCAATGGCGTCGACGACGTCGTTCCACTCATCGTCCCCGCCGTTCTTCTTGGCAGCCGAGGGAGGAGCGGTGAGCGCTGCCGGGACCTGCATGACCACGGTGCGCTCGCCCTCATCCTCGCCGTCGTTCGTAGCCGCCGGGGGGAACA
>JACRCT010000388.1 GCA_016218885.1 Deltaproteobacteria bacterium
CGCCGAGCTCTGGTACGCCCAGCTCGGCGAGGGGAGCCCCCCGCTGGTCATGTGCGACGGGCTGGGCTGCGACGGCTTTGCCTGGAAGTACCTGACCCGGGAGCTCGCCCCCCGGCACCGCGTGCTGCGCTGGCACTACCGGGGGCACGGCCGGACGGGGCTGCCCACGGACCTGGCCAACCTGGGCATCGGCTGGGCGGCCGACGACCTGGCGGCCATCATGGAGGCGGTGGGGATGGAGCAGGCCGTCGTGCTCGGCCACTCCATGGGAGTGCAGGAGCTGCTCGAGGTCCATCGCCGTCACCCGGAGCGCTGCTCGGCCCTGGTCCCCATCTGCGGCGCCTACGGCAACGCGCTCGACACGGTGCACGACGACACCACCATCAAGCTCGCCATCCCCTACGTGCGCCGGGCGGCGGAGGCCTTCCCCTCGCTGGCGCGAGCGGTCAGCCGGGCGCTGATGCCCACCGAGCTCTCCTTGCAGTACGCGCTCTGGTTCGAGGTGAACCGCCACCTGGTGCGACGCGAGGACTTCCAGCCCTACTTCATGCACCTGGCGAAGATGGACCCGCTGGTGTTCCTGCGCACGCTGCAGTCGGCGGCCGACCACACCGCCTGGGACCACCTGGGGCGCATCGACGTGCCGACCCTCATCGTGGCCGCCGACCACGACAAGTTCACCCCGCTGTGGCTCTCGCAGCGCATGCACCGGGCCATCCCGGGGAGCGAGATGCTGGTCGTCCCCTCGGGCACGCACACTGCGCCGATCGAGCTGCCGGAGCTCATCTCGCTGCGCATCGAGCGCTTCGTGAAGGAGCACTTCCTCCCCAAGTGAAGCGCGCCGCCTGCCCCCTCACCGCGGCGTTGGTCGCGGCCCTGGCCCTGCTCGCCCCCGCCCTCCCGGCGCGTGGCCATGACCCGCGCCATGTCTGGAGCACGCTGGAGACCCCCCACTTCTCGCTGCATTACCACGAGGGCCTGGGAGAGCTGGCACAGCGTGCCGCCCGCGCACTCGAGGGAGCGCACGAGCGGCTGGTGCCACTGATGGGGCACGCGCCCGAGCGGCGGGTGGAGGTCGTGCTCTCCGACGAGACCGACAGCGCCAATGGGAGCGCGACCGCGTGGATCCGGCCGGTCGTCAACCTGCTCGCCGTGCCGCCGGACAGCCGCTCGGAGCTCAACGACTACGAGGACTACCTGTGGAACCTCGTCGTCCACGAGTACACGCACGTGCTGCACCTGGACACCATCGACGGGGTGCCCTGGCTGGTGAACCAGGTCTTCGGGCAGCTGTGGATACCCAATGGCATCCAGCCGCGCTGGTTCATCGAAGGGCTCGCCGTCTACCAGGAGTCGGCGCACAGCGGCTCGGGGCGCAACCGCTCTTCCCTGTACGACATGTACCTGCGCGCACAGGTGCTCGAGGGCGGCCTGTACGGGCTGGACGACGCCTCGGGCTATCCCACGACCTGGCCCCGCGGCGGGCTCGCCTATCTGCACGGCTCGCGCTTCCTGCAATGGGTCGCCGACACCCGCGGGCCGGAGGTCTTCGCGAAGCTCAGCCAGGACTACGGCTCGCAGATCATTCCCTACGCGATCAACGCCACCGCCAAGGACCACCTGGGGGAAACCTGGATCAGCCTCTATGAGGAGTGGGAGGCGGAGCTGACCGGCACGCTGGAGGGCCAGATCGCCGCCATCCGCCTGAGCGGGGCGAGCGCGCCGCAACGGCTCACCTTCCGTGGCGAAGGCACGGGCGAGCCGCGCTTCCTGTCCGCTGACCAGCTCCTCTACCTCGAGGACTCGGCGGACCGGCGCAGCGCATTGCGGCGGGTGCGCGTGGACGGCTCCGAGGACGAGCAGCTGCGCGAGGTCTATGGCGGCGGCACCCTGGCAGTGGCACCGGATCGCCGCCACGCCTTCCTCTCGCAGCTGGTCCCGCACGACCAGCACTATCTCTTCGAGGACCTCTTCCGAGTCGATCTCGAGTCGGGGGAGCTGCGACAGCTGACCTTCGGCAAGCGGCTGACCGAGCCCGACGTCTCGCCCGACGGCAAGGCGCTGGTCGCGGTGCGTCGGGTAGGCAGCGGGCGGACGGCCATCGTCTCCCTGCCCGCGGCAGGCGGTGAGGGCGAGCCCCGGATCCTGTACGAAGCTCCCTCGGCCAGCACGGTCTTCACCCCGCGCTTCTCGCCGGACGGCCGGCGCGTCGCCTTCTCGGAGCAGCGAAGCACAGGACGGGACATCCGCCTTCTGGACCTGGAGAGCGGCCAGCTCGAGGACCTCACCCGCGACCGCGCCCTCGACTTGGATCCCGTGTTCGATCCCGGCGGCAAGCGCCTGTACTTCGTCAGCGATCGGACCGGGGTCTTCAACGTCTACGCGCTGGAGCTCGAGAGCGGCCAGCTGTTCCAGGTGACGCACATGCTCACCGGAGCCTTCCGTCCGGCGATCGCCCCGGACGGCAGGCGTCTGGCGTTCGTGACCTACTCGCGCATCGGCTACGACGTCTCGACGATGTCCCTGGATCCCGCGGCGTTCCGCCCGGCGCCCGCGAAGGATCTGAGGCGCCCCGCGCCGCCGGCGTGGGAGACGCGGGAGCTCTATCCCTCCCGGCCGTATCAGCCCTGGCGGACGCTGAGGCCCTACTACTGGCTGCCGATCATGGGGGCGGATCCCCAAGGTCCGACGCTTGGGGTCACGACCTCGGGAGCGGACGTCGTCGGCAGGCACTCCTGGGCGCTGCAGGCCGCGCTCGGGCTCTCGTCGGGGCAACCGGCGGTGGAGGCCTCGTACTCGACGCAGGTCTGGTACCCCTACCTCGACTTGGACGCCGGCACGCACCTCGGGTCGGTTCCGAACGGACCCGACGGGCTGCTCGAGCGGCAGTACCACGGCTCGGCGGCCCTGACGTTCCCCTTCAGCAGCCTCGACCAGCGCTACCAGGTCTCAGTGGGGTATGGGCTTCGTTACTACGCTCCCTGGGACATCGAGCTTCCACGCGACCCCACGGAGGAGCTGCCCTTCCAGGTCGAGCGCGGGTTGTCCGCGGCGCTGTCGCTGGGGCTGGGGTTCTCCAACGCGCAGGGCTTCGCCAATGGGATCAGTGCCGAGCGCGGGCTCTCGATGAGCGTGAATCTGCGTGGCGCGCGACCCGAGTGGGGCAGCCAGTTCCGTTACTGGGCAGCCGAGGCAAGCCTCACCAAGTACCTGGCGATGCCGTGGCTCGAGCACCATGCGCTGGCCCTGCGGCTCTCCGGAGGGATCAGCGACGGAGACCTCGGCGGGCGGCGAGTGTTCGGCTTGGGCGGGCTGTCCCTGCACGACCCGCTGCTTGATCTGCTCCAGTTGAACGGGGTCTACGGAGCGGGGCTGCGAGGCTATCGGCCAGGTGAGTTCTCGGGGAGCAAGTACACGCTGCTCAACGCCGAATACCGCTTCCCTCTCGTGCGAGTCGACGCCGGGCTGTGGTCCCTGCCCTTCTACCTACGGCGCATCCACGGGGCGCTGACCTGCGACGTGGGCGAGGCCGCCGACGTCTGGACCTGGCGGGGCCTGAAGCCTTCGGTGGGTGCTGAGTTGCGGGCGGAGCTGTATCTCGGCTACGCGCTGTCGACGACCCTGCGGCTGGGCTACGCCCGGGGGCTCGCGAGCGAAGGGGTCAACGACTTCTTCTTCGGGCTCGGTTCCAGCTTCTAGATCAGGCCCCCCTCATCGCTCCAGCACGACCACGCCCTCGAGGTGGAAGGTCTGCGGGAACATGTCCACCGGAGTGGCCTCCCGAGGAGCGAACCCCGCCTCGTGCAGGTCCCTCAGGTCGCGGGCCAGGGTGCCTGGGTCACAGGAGACATAGACGACGCGCCGCGCACCGCAGCGCTGGGCCAGCTGGGCGATGCCCTTGGCTCCGGCCCGCGGAGGGTCGAGCAGCAGGGCCTCGAAGGATCGGCCCTCGCGCGCCTGCGCCTCAGCACACTTGAGGGCGTCCCCGAGCACGAACCTCGCGGTGGAGATGCCTGCTTCGCGCGCCGACCGACGAGCCAGCTCCACCGCGTCCGTCGAGCTCTCGATGGCCGTCACCGCGAAGCCCTTGCGCGCCGCGGCGAAGGTGAAGTTTCCGGCCCCGGAGTACAGCTCGAGCAGCGCTGACCCCGGCGCGGCGGGCGCTCCCAGCATCCTCATCGCTTCCCCTACGAGCAACTCGTTCGCCCCCGCGTTCGCCTGGGCGAAGAGGTCCGCCCGGCCATGCAAGGTGACTCCTGGGGCCAGCGGCGCGGCGAAGGACAGCAGCGGCTTGCCCAGGGGCTCGCCACGGCCGCCTTCGGGGACGATCACCGCGCCCTCCAGCCCGGAGCGACGCATCAGGCGCTCCACCCGCTCGGCCACCGCGCGCCCGCTGGCGGCGACGTGGAAGGCGGCGGTCACACGGCGCGCGTCGCAGGCCAGGGCCACGTCGGTGCACTTGGGCGGTGCACCCTCGGTCGCGAGAGCCTCACGCAGCTTCCCCACTGCGGCCTCGAGCCGCTCGTCGAGCTGCGGGCAGGCGTGAACCTCCACGAGTGTGTGGCTGCGCTGGGCGCGATAGCCGAGACGGCCCCCGGACAGATGCAGCGTCGCGCGCTGCCGGTAGCGCAGGGGTTTGGGCGAGGCGATCAGCGGATTGACCTGCAAGGCCTGGCGCGCGCTGCCGCCTATCCGCGCCAACGCCTCGGCGAAGAGCTGCTCTTTGGCCTGGTGCTGGGCCCGCTCCGACACGTGCAACCAGGTGCACCCGCCACAGGCCTCGACGTGGTCGCACCCAGGGGCCACGCGATCGGGTGAGGACTCGAGCAGCCGCAGCACTCGACCCCGCGCCGAGCGCTCCGTCTCCTCGACGAGCTCGACCTCCACCCGGTCCCCGGGCACGGTCGCGCCGACGAAGACGACACGCTCACCCAGCCGAGCGACTCCATCGCCACCCGCCGCAAGCCGTTCGATGTTCAGGACCGCCGGCGTCATCTGAAAGCAAGAACGCAGGACTCGGGCGCCAGATGGCGGGCACGAAGGCCCTCCTCACCCGAAGACCCGCTCACTTCTTGGGCTTCTTGGGCTCCGTCGGAAGCTCGATGCGCAGCTTGTCGACGAAGCGCTCGATGCGCGCCCGCTTGTCCTCGTCGATGTCCACGAACTCGAGGCCCATCCCCGGCACCTCGTTGGTGGCGTTGTTGACCTCACTCACGCGGGTGACGCGGCCAGTCAGGTCGAAGGGAAACGCGGCGTCGGGCAACGAGATGATCAGCCGCACGGTGGTGCCCACCGGCAGCGGGGCCCGGCTGTTGATGAACAGGCCACCCCTGGAGATGTTCACGGCCCAATCGGTGATGAAGCCGTCCACGGTGCGATAGGCGACCAGCAGCTCGTGCTCCAGCCGCTCGGATTTGCGCTTGTTGGCTTCATCGCTCATGTCAGCCGCTCTCCCAATCGACTCGTCTGGCTCAAGACGGCCGGCACTATAGCAGGATTCCGGCCAGGGGGAGCCTTGCCGCCCCCCTTGGTCCTGGCCTGCTCACGCCTCCTCGACCACCACCGGCATCCCCTGGCCATCCTCGAGCCTGAGCTCGCGCGCCGCCGAGCCTTCGCGGACTGCGATCTCCAGGAAGCCGGCCGACCCCATGAGCGCGACGAGGCTGCCCGCTGGGACCGATGCGTAGGTGCCCTGCACTCCGCTGAGAGTGCGACCGCCTATCGACACCTTCAACGCCGCGGCTTCGGTAGGCGGGAGGTCTTCGCGAGAGAGGTTGGAGATGAGGTTGCCGAAGGTGTCGACATGGACGATCTCTCCGACGACGGCGCCGCCCTCGCGCCGCACGCGCGGCGGCTGCAGCCTCACCGGGTCGAGGACCTCCGGGCCGAACTGCTCAGGAGTCAGCCCGAGCGCGAGGTGGGCGGCCGCAGGAGCGAACACGTCGCGTCCGTGAAAGGTCGGTGCCACCTCAGGCCGGCGCAGCGCCGGATTGGACAGCTCCCACGCTCGTCCGTTGCGCACGAAGGGCCACAGCAGGCCGTTGTCGGGACCGACGAAGAGCTGCCCCGGCGCCTTGTCGCCTCCGGACACGACCAGCCCGCGCCGGGAAGTGCCCACGCCGGGGTCCACCACCGCAACATGGATGGTGCCCGGAGGGAACGCGGCAGCGGCTTCGAGCAGCAGCGCTTGGCCCACGAGCACTCGATAGGCCGGCACCTCGTGGCTGAGATCGACGAGCGTCGCCCCCGGGTGGAGCCCGAGGATCACGCCCTTCATCTGTGCGGGGTAGCCGCTCCCCGCCCCGAAGTCGGTGAGCAAGGTGATGATCGAGGCAGACATACCGCGCAATCTGCCACGGCGGCGCTCCGCCCTCCACCCTGTTCCCGAAGGGGGTCGGCAATGGCCGTCGCTCGACATCCCAAGGCCGCGGCCCCTCCGAGCGCGCTGCAGGGGCGGAGCCGGCGGCTAGTCTCGCGCCATGGCTTTGCGATTGCTCCCCCTGGTCCTCGCCTGGTCGCTCACCGCCTGCCGCTGCTCCAGCGCCAAGGCGCCGCAACCCGGCTCGAGCCCGGGTGACTGCCTGCTCGTGCGCGAGGGCGACGGCCCGACCGGCTCGATTCCAGCTCGCGCCGAGACCGTGGTGTCCGGTCTCGAGGTGCCCTGGGCCATCGGGTTCCTGCCGGACGGCGACCTCCTCGTCAGCGAACGCCCCGGGCGCGTGCGGCTGGTCCACGACGGTCAACTCGTTCCCGAGCCGGTCATCCGCTTTCCCACGGTCTCGACCGCAGAGGGCGGCCTCATGGGTCTCGCGCTGGCACCCGATTTCGCCCGGAGCCGCTGGCTCTACCTGTACCGGACCGTCGACGAGGAGGGCGGCGCCCAGGCCAATCGGGTGGAGCGCTGGAGGCTCGCCGCCGACGCCCGCACAGCTTCGTTCGACCGGGTGGTCTTTGCCGGCATCCGCGCCGCCCGATTCCACGACGGCGGCCGCATCCGCTTCGGGCCCGATGGGATGCTCTACGTGGGCACGGGCGACGCCACCGAGCCCTCGCTGTCCCAGGAGCGCGCGAGCCCCAACGGCAAGCTTCTGCGCTTGACCCCCGAGGGGCAGATCCCTCCCGACAACCCGCTCCCCGGGAACGCGGCGTACCTGCTGGGCCTGCGCAACCCCCAGGGGTTCGACTGGGTCCCAGATCCGCGCGCTCTCGTCATCGCCGACCACGGGCCCAGCGGCGAGCTCGGCGGTCGGAGGGGGCACGACGAGATCAGCCTCGCCGGCGCGGGGGCGAACC
>JACRCT010000389.1 GCA_016218885.1 Deltaproteobacteria bacterium
ACCGACCGTGGGGCCCGCACCACCATGGACGCCCTGGCGGCGGGGGCGGTGGACTTCGTCACCAAGCCCAAGGCCGACGTCGCCCGCGGGCTCTCCTCGATGCTGCTGGAGCTGCGCACCAAGGTGAAGATCGCCTCCACCGCCAACGTGGCCCGCTTCAAGCGCGGCCCCGAGTCGGGCGGCCCGCGGCCGGCCAAGACCGCGGGCGCCCTGGCCGAGTCCACCGACAAGGTCATCGCCATCGGCGCCTCCACGGGCGGAACCGAGGCCATCCGCGAGGTGGTGGAGCGGCTGCCGCGCACCGCTCCGGGGGTGGTCATCGTCCAGCACATGCCCGCCGTCTTCACCCGCCTCTTCGCCGAGCGCCTCGACGGGCTGTCGGCGATGGAGGTCAAGGAGGCGGCCCACGGCGATCGCGTGGTCTCCGGGCGGGTGCTCATCGCTCCCGGAGGCAACCAGATGCGCGTGGTGCGCTCCGGCGGCGTCTACTCGGTGGAGGTGGCCCCCGGCCCGCTCGTCAACGGCCACGCTCCCTCGGTGGAGGTGCTGCTGCAGTCGGTGGCCAAGCACGTCGGCGCCAACGCGGTGGGGGCCATCCTCACCGGCATGGGCGGCGACGGGGCGGAGGGGCTGCTCGCCATGCGCCAGGCCGGGGCGCGCACCATGGCGCAGGACGAGGCCACCTGCGTCGTGTTCGGCATGCCCAAGGTCGCCTGGGAGAAGGGGGGCGCCGAGCGGCTGCTGCCCATCTCGGCCATCGGCCCGGCGCTGCTAGCGGCCGTGGAGAGGCGCTCGCCATGACCGTGCACTACGTGGGGATCGGTGGCATCGGCGTGGTCAGAGGACCCGAGGACGTGCTCAAGACCATGGCCCTGGGCTCCTGCGTGGCCATCATGCTGCTCGACCCGGTGCGCCGCATCGTGGGCATGGACCACGTGGCCCTGCCCGACTCGAGCATCGACCCTGCCCAGGCGCGGGAGCGCCCTGGCCACTTCGCCGACACCGGCCTTCCTGCGCTGCTGGCCGAGATGGGCAAGGCGGGCTTCGTGGGCGACGGGCGCTCGCTGATCGTCAAGCTGGCGGGCGGGGCGGCGGTGATAGAGGCCGGAGCGAGCTTCGACATCGGCCGCCGCAACGTGCTGGCCATCAAGAAGCTGCTTTGGGCGCGGCGCATGGGCGCCGTGGCCGAGGACATCGGCGGGAACATCAGCCGCACGGTGGAGGTCAGCGTCTCGGAAGGACGCGTTCATATCCATTCGCCGGGCCGAGGTAGCTGGGAGATTTGACGCAAGCAAGGGAGCCGATATGGCGAAGATCCTCATCGTTGATGACGACCCGGTGGCGCGCGACATCCTCGCCGAGGTGGTGGAGGCCATGGGCCACTCGGTGCTGCTGAGCCCCGATGGCGCCCACGCCCTCAAGACGCTGCAGTGCGATCGGCGGGTGGCGATGCTGGTCACCGACATGGCGATGCCGGAGATGGACGGGCGCGAGCTCATCCGGGCGGCGCACAAGGTCCCCGCGCACTCCAAGCTGCCCATCGCGATCATGTCCGGGGTGGTGGGCCCCAAGGAGATCGCCGACCTGCTGCGCGAGGGAGCCGAGACCTTCCTGCCCAAGCCGGTCAAGCTGGCCGAGCTGCGGGAATGCGTGGTCTCGATCATCGGAGCGAGGTGAGCCGTGCGTGACCTCCCCGACCTGCTGGCGCGCATCGAACGTGTCCCGCCCATGTCCACGGTGGCGACCCGGCTGCTGCAGCTGCAGTCCTCGCCCAACCGCTCCCTCGCCGAGGTCGGCAAGATCGTGGAGGTGGATGCCGGTCTGACTGCGGCGGTCCTCAAGGCCGCCAACTCGGCTGCCGCCCGACCCATCCAGCCCGTGGTCTCGGTGAGGCAGGCGGTGACCCAGCTGGGCGAGAGGATGGTGCTGGCGCTGGCCGTCGCGGGCTGTGTGCCCGGAGGGATGGGCGCGAGGCTCGACGGCTACGAGAGCGAGCGCGGCGCGCTCTGGCGCCACAGCCTGCGGACGGCTCTGGCGGCGCGGGGGCTGGCGCGGCGCTGCCATCCCCCGGTCGACGCCGATCTGGCCTTCACTGCAGGCATCCTCCACGACCTCGGCAAGTCGGTGCTCTCCGAGACCCTCAAGGGCGAGGCTGCCCAGCTGCTGGCCAAGGTGGACTGCTCGGACGCCGCGGACTTCGCCCGGGCCGAGCGGGAGGCCTACGGCATGTGCCACGCCGAGGTTGGAGAGGCGCTGGCTCGGCGCTGGAACCTGCCCCCCGCGCTGCGGGTCGGCATCCGCTACCACCACGAGCCGGGGCTGGCCCCCGAGGAATTCCGCTCGCTGGCCTACGCCATCCACGTGGCTGACGTGGTGGCCATGATGGCGGGAGAAGGAACCGGCGCCGACACCCTCTGCTATCGCATGGACCCGGGCGTCGGGACGGTCCTGAAGTTCTCGCGCAGGGAGTTCGAAGAGCTGATGTGCCGAATTGGAAAAGAGATGGAGCGCGTACCAGCTGGCCAGGAGGGCCCATGAAGAAAGTGCTCATCGCCGACGACTCGAGCATGGCGCGCTCGATCATCCGCCGCTGCCTGGAGATCGCCGGTGGCCGCGACTGGGAGTATGTGGAGGCGCCCGATGGCGCCGCGGCGCTCGAGGTGCTGCGCCAGGGCGGGGTCGACCTCCTCGTCACTGACCTCAACATGCCGACGCTCGACGGGCTGGAGCTGGTCCGCCGCGCGCGCTCCAGCCCCCGCCTCAACGGCCTGCCGGTGGTGGTGGTGACCAGCGCCGGCAACCCCGACGTGCAGAAGAAGCTCGAGGAGGCTGGCGCCGCCTCCGTGCTGCTCAAGCCCGTCTCGCCGGCCAAGCTCGCCGAGACCCTGGCCTCCCTGGCCAAGGAGGACCCATGACGACCCCCGTGGACCTGACGACGCTGGGCCCGTTGGCTCGCAAGGCCATTGCCAATGCGCTCGAAGAGCTGGCCTTCATGAGCGTGGATGCTCCGCCCGAGAACCCGGCGGCGGGCGAGCGGTGCTGGGCGGCGATCGGCGCCATGGGCGTGCCTTTCGGCAAGCTCGTGGTGGAGGCGCCGGTGGCGATGGCTCGCCGGTTGGCGGCCACCGCCCTGGGCGTCGAGGAGACCGCCATCAGCGACAGCCAGGCGCTCGACGCCCTCGCCGAAGCGACGAACACCGCCTGCGGGCAGCTCGCCCGCGGGTTCAGCGAGAGCTTCGACCTCGGCCTTCCGGAGAAGGGGAGCGGGGCGCTCCCGCCAGGGGAGACTCTCGCCGAGGAGCTGTTGGGCGTCGACGAGTACCTCCTTCGGGCACGGGTGATGGCGGTCTGAGGCCCCGAGAGGGTCTGAGGGTGGGCAGCAACCAGGCCCACTCCCTCGCGGTCGTGCTCTAGACCGGCGACCGATGGTCGTGGCTCGCCACGCGCCACCCCCAAGCCCTAGGGGGCGCGTCCAGCACTCACCCTACCCGCGGTATCCAGCCGGAAAAAGGTGGGTTTCTCGGTTGGGAGGCTTGACACGAGCTGCCTGTGTGCCCTACAAGACTCCGCTTTCTTTCTCAAGACGCCGCGCCACCGGAATGTCCAGCAGCGACCGGGTGTCACGAGAGATCGCAGCAACGACAAGGGGTATCGCGATGTACGCAGTGATCAAGACCGGCGGTAAGCAGTACCGGGTCCAGGAAGGCGATGTCCTCAAGGTTGAGCTCCTGCCTGGCGAGAAGGGCAGCACGATCACCTTCAACGAGGTCCTGATGATCGGCGGCACCGACCAGCCCAAGGTCGGCCGGCCCGTCATCGAGGGCGCGAAGGTCGAGGCGCAGATCGTGGATCCGCTGAAGAAGGGCCCCAAGGCCCTGCACTTCGTGAAGAACTACTTTGGTTTTACCCGCCGCCAGGGCCATCGGCAGAAGTACACCGAGATCAAGGTCACGGGCATCCGCGCCTGAGAGGCGAGGCATCGGCAGAAAGGCAGTTTCGTCATGGCACACAAAAAAGGTCAGGGCTCCAGCCGCAACGGGCGCGACTCACCTGGGCAGCGGCGCGGAGTGAAGGTCTACGCCGGCCAGACGGTCCTCTCGGGCAACATCCTGGTCAAGCAATGCGGGACCAAGATCCACCCGGGCATCAACACCGGCCTCGGCCGCGACCACTGCATCTTCGCGACCATCGACGGCATCGTCCGCTATGAGCGTGTGGGCCGCGAGCGCAAGCGCGTGTCGGTCTACACCCCCGAGCAGCTCAAGGCGCTGGAGGCCAAGCAGGCCCCCGCGACCAAGGCGGCCAAGGCCTAAGCCGGGCAGCCCCCAGAGTCTCGAGCCGCGCGGCGCACCAGTGCCGCGCGGCTCTTTTCGTTCGTCACGCTGCAGGCTTCGGACTCCGGGCCCCAGGTCGGTCGGTCGGCCTCAAGTGCCCGCCAGTCCTGGAGCCCGGAGCCTGGAGCCTGATCCATGAAGTTCGTCGATGAAGTCCGCATCCATGTGAAGGCCGGCGACGGAGGCAAGGGTGCCGGCGCCTTCCGCCGCGAGAAGTTCATCCCCCGCGGTGGCCCCTCGGGCGGCGACGGAGGGCGGGGCGGCACCGTCTTCGTGGAGGCCGACGAGAACTACACCACCCTGCTCGACTACCGCTTCCAGCCTGAGCACAAGGCCAGGAACGGCGAGCCCGGGGGTGGCAGCGACTGCAATGGCCGCGACGGCCCCGACGTCGTGCTCAAGGTGCCGGTGGGGACCCTGGTCAAGGACGCCCAGACCGGCGAGACGCTGTTCGACCTGGCGCAGAACGGGGTGCGGGTGGTGCTGTGCCAGGGCGGCAAGGGCGGCCTGGGCAACATGAACTTCGCCACCTCGACCCGCCAGGCGCCGCGCTTCGCGCAGCCCGGCATCCCTGGCGAGGAGAGGGACGTCTTCCTCGAGCTCAAGCTGCTCGCCGACGTCGGCCTGCTGGGCTTCCCCAATGCCGGCAAGTCGACCCTCATCGCCCGCGTCTCTCGCGCCAAGCCCAAGGTCGCCGACTACCCCTTCACCACTCTCACGCCCCACCTCGGCGTGGTCCAGTACAAGGACCACCGCTCCTTCGTCATGGCCGACATCCCGGGGATCATCGAGGGCGCCCATCAGGGAGCCGGCCTCGGGCACCAGTTCCTGCGCCACGTCGAGCGCTGCCGGCTGCTGGTGCACCTGGTGGACTGCTCGGCCGAGGGCGAGGGCCGTGAGCCCAAGAAGGACCTCGAGGGCCTCAATCGCGAGCTCGCTCTCGCTAGCGAGACGCTCGC
>JACRCT010000390.1 GCA_016218885.1 Deltaproteobacteria bacterium
GACGGTCCAGTAGAGCACTCCGATGATGCCGGCCTCGTAGAAGCCGCGAAGGCGCTGCTCGCTCTTGCGCAGCGCCTCCTCCGCCCCCTTGCGCTCGGTAATGTCCTGCAGGGCAACGACGCCGCCCGTGATCTGCCCGCTGGCGCTGCGAATGGGCGCTGCGTTGACGCTCAACACGCCCCATCCCGCGCTGGCTTCGGGCCGTGGAACCTTCAGCTCCTCGATGACGCGCTCGCCCCTCAGAGCGCGGACCTTCGGGGTCTGAGCTGCCTTGCAAGGCGCTTCATCAAGGCAGTGGAGTCGCCAGTTCGCGTCACCCAAGGCCTCGGCCCCGAGAAGCTCGTACAGCCGTGCGTTCGCATAGACGAGCCGTCCGCTCGGTGCCTCGACGATCCCCAGCCCCACCGGATTCTGCTCGAGAATGGTCTCGAGCCGGCGCCGCTCGGAGTCGAGCTCCACCATCAGCCGGCTGCGCTCCTCCTCGGCGACCTTGCGCTCGGTGACGTCGCGACTGGACTCCAGGACGCGCTCGACGCCGTCCGAGCCAAGCAACAGCTGCAGCCTGGCCCAGACCGTGACCGTCCTGGCGCCCTGGGTCCGATGCAGCAGCTCCCCCTCCCAGCGGCTCTGGCGGCGCAGCTCAGCCTCGATCTGCGGCCAGGGCTCGGGAAAGACGGTGCGGAGCAGCTCCCGTGGCACCCGCCCAATGGCCTGGAAAGCGCTGTAGCCGTAGAGCGCCTGGGCCCCGGCATTCCAGCTCTCGATGGGCCCCTCCAGCTGCCAGGCGAAGACGGCGTCCTGGGAGAGGTTGAGCATCTCGGCCTGCTGGCTCAGCTTCTCGGCCGCTCTCTCCACCCGGAGTGCGGCATCGCGAAAGGCGGCGCAGAGCAGGGCGGTCGCTGAGGCCCCCAGCACGAAGAGCCCTGTCGCCGTCAGCGCTGGCCCGGAGGTCGACCACTCTCTCACGGGAGGGACGAACATGTAGTTGGCCACCATGGCCGAGAGTGCCACCGAGATGAGGCCAGGGACCCGGCCGCCAAGCCAGGAGGCCAACGCGACTCCGAAGAAGAAGAGGACGAAGGGCGCGATGCTCGGCTTTGGAAGGAGCAGGTACTGGGAGGCGAACGCCAGAGCTACAGCCGCGAGCGAACAGGCGTAGCGCAGGAGCGGTGGAAGGTGCAGGGCCCGCTCTGATGCTTGCCGGAGAGGTCTGCGCCGGCTCCTGCTCTTGTCAGCTCCAACGCTCAAGCTCGCTCCCACCAAAGCTCTCCTGCGCGTCACACCGCCAACGTGCCAGGCAAGCCTCACGCCCTCGGGGCAGCATTGGACCTGCGCGAATCTCTCCGCCCCTTGCCACGGCCTGGGCATCTCTCCAACCTTGGAAAGAGCCTGGATCTTTCTGCAGTCGGGGCAGGGCCTTGCGAGCGAGGAGGCCGGCCACCGCCGCGCTGTCTTGCGCGCGGAAGCCTGCGAGAGGGACTGCAGGGTGATGGGCAGCAGGGCGGGGAGTCGCTCACGCAACTCGCCCGACATGGAGAGCCACCGTGAGCTTTGAGCCAGTAGCTCAGAGGCGCAAGCCGCTTCGCCTGTTGCACCTCGAGGACCAGGATGACGACGTCGAGGTCGCTCAGATCCTCCTCAGCGAAGCTGGCTTCGCGTGTGAGATTACACGTGCCAAGGGGCGGGCGAGCTTTGAAGCGAGCCTCAGCAGCGGAGCCACGTACGACCTCATCCTGGCCGACTACTTCATGTCTGGCTACGACGGCCGCGCGGCGCTCGCGTTCGCCCGCTCCGTTCGGCCGGACATCCCCTTCATCGTCATCTCCGGGAAGATTGGAGAGGAGCTGGCGATCGAGATGCTGCGTGAGGGTGCGACCGACTACGTTCTCAAGCAACGGGTAGGTCGCCTGGTTCCGGCGGTCACGCGTGCCCTACGCGACAGGGAGCGCGAGCGCGTCCGCGAGGCGAGCGAGCACGTCATCCGCAGTCTCTCCGAGCGCTTGCGCGAGACGAGCCTCCTCGAGGTGGTGCTCGCGCAGATGCCTTCGGGCGTGCTCATCGCCGAGGCCCCCTCTGGCGAGGTCGTTCTCGCCAACCCGCGCTTCGCGGAGATCCTGGACCTGGAGCCGGGCTCCCTGCGCACGCTCGCCGACCTGCGACGCCGTCTGCCTCGCCACGCCGACGGGAGCCGCTACACGCTCGAGGAGCTGCCCCCGCTTCGCGCGCTCGAGACGGGAGCCTCGCTTTCGCCCGAGGTCATGGAGTACCGGGATGGGCGTGTGCGGCTCGTGGTCGCCCAGGCGACCCCGGTTCGCGCCGCCGATGGCCGGGTCCTGGCGGTGGTCACCACCGTGACTGACGCCACCGAGCAGATGAGGGCCGAGCAGGAGCGGGGTCGGCTGCTCGAGCGAGTCGCTGACGAAGCTGCACTGCTGCGCGCCGTGGTGGAGCAGATGCCCGCCGGTCTCCTGCTGATCGGAGAGCAGGGAGCCATCAGGCTCGCCAACGAGGCGGCGCGCGCGATTTTGTCCGCTCACCTCGCCGAGGGGGAGCGGCTTGACCAGGTGGAGTCCCGGCTGCTCCGGCCGGGAGCGACGACGCCCCTCTCCGAGGAGGAGCGGCCGGTCGTTCGCGCGGTGCGGCAGGGGCTGACCATCCGGAGTGAAGAGCTCGACGTCGAGGGCGACGGGAAGCGCCGAACCGTCATCTTCAACGCCGCGCCGGTGCGCGACCATCGCGGCCAGGTCGTGGGCGGAGTCAGCGCGTTCCTGGACATCACCGACCGCAAGAGGCTCGAGGCCGAGGCGCACGAGCAGGTCCGCCTGCGGGAGCAGCTTCTTCGGGTCGTCAGCCACGATCTGCGCACGCCCCTCAGCGCAATCGCGGGCTCCACCCACGTTCTCCTCGCGCGCGATCCGGAGCCCAAGGCACGCAAGCCGCTCGAGGTGATCGCGCTCAGCGCTCAACGGATGGAGCGGATGATCCACGACCTCCTCGACTTCGGGCAGGCGAGCAGCGGCGGGATGAGGCTCAATCGCGAGCCCACCGACCTGCGCGCGATCATCTCGCGGTCCATCGAGGAGGTCTGTGCGAGCCGCCCGGAGGCATCTATCGATCTCGAGAGCGAGCGGGGCCCCTGCATCGCGGCCGTGGATTCGGACCGGATGGTTCAGGCATTCGGCAACCTGTTGACCAACGCCATTGAGCACGGAGAGCCGAGGACGCCCATTCGCGTCGCGCTTCGCCGCAAGGGCGACTACATCGAGTCGAGCGTCGCCAATGCCGGCAAGCCCATCCCCGCCGAGCTCCTTCCCCACCTCTTCGAGCCGTTCCGTGGGACGCGGAAGGGCGGGAGAGGGGGTGGCCTCGGGCTCGGTCTCTTCATCGTGCAGCAGATCGTCCATGCGCATGGTGGGACCGTCGAAGCGAGAAGCTCCGCGCAGGAGGGCACGCGGATGACGATTCGCATGCCTGCGCTCGCTGCGCAGGCGGCGCTGGAGGAGCGGCAGTCTTACTGACCGGAGGAGCGCGTCCCTCCTCGAAAGGCCTCAGCCATTGCAGTCCAACGCCAGCTCGATGGGGTCGAGGCGCGGGGCCCAGCTGCCTACGGCTGCGGATGCGCCGAGCCCGCCGCCCTGGTCTCGACCGGTAGGACCACCGTGAACTCTGCTCCCTGGCCTGCGCCTCCGCTGGTCGCATACACGTGGCCGCCGTGAAGCTCTACGAGCCC
>JACRCT010000373.1 GCA_016218885.1 Deltaproteobacteria bacterium
GGGCAGCTCGGCGGTGCCGCGCGCGCGGCGATCGAGAAGACCTTCGGGCCCGCCACCCTGCTCTCGGACAACAAGGTCGTCTTCAAGGCCGGAACCCTCGAGAGCGCCGAGCTGCGCGACCAGCTGGTCGCCAAGTTCGGTCGCAACGCCTCGCTCGATGCCACCTTCCAGGCTTCCATCGACGCCCAAGGCAAGCGCAGCGCGGAGGCGACCGCGGCGTTCAAGGCGCTCTTGGGGTCGACCCGACTCGACACCTCCGGCACTCGGCTCGTCGTCCAGGAAGGGGCGCTCAGCGAGGCCCAGCTGAGGGCGGCGGTGCAGACCGTCTTCGGCCCGAACGCCGAGCTCTCTTCGAGCGGCAGCTTCGACTGGTCGAGGCAGGACGGGATCAGCGCCGAGGTCGCCGGAAGATACAAGGCCGCGTACGAGGCGCTGAAGATCGACGCGGACGGCAACCTGGCGCTCAAGGACGGCAGGTTGAGCGGCGAGGTGCAGGCCGCGCTCTCCAAGACCCTCGGGCCCGCCACCCTGGTCTCGGACAACAAGGTCGTCTTCGAGGATGGCTCCTTCCAGAGCGCCACCCTGGGCCAGGAGCTCCGGGCCAAGTTCGGCGACTCCGCCTCTCTCGACGCCACGTTCAAGGCGACCGTCGACCGCGACCATCAGGTTCAGAGCACCCTCAGCCTCGCCGCCTTCAAGCGCCTCAAGGAGCTCGGGGCCGACGGGGGCATCAACGTCAGCTCCACCGGACAGATCCAGGTGACCGATCACCACATCGATCGCGCCGAGGTGGGGGCCCTGCTCTCGGTCGTGGCCGGCAAGAAGGTCAACCTCGACAGCGGCGGCAACATCGCCTACGCCGACGGCAAGCTCGACCCCAGCTTCACGTCCAAGCTCTCCAGCGCCTGGGGGAACACCAGTTTGGACGCCACGGGCACCGTGCATCTGGTCGAAGGCAAGCCCGAGGTGAACGCCGCCGTCTCGGCGCTCTTCGGGACCGAAGCCCTCAAGGCCGGTGGGACGCTCGAGCTCAAGGGCGACGCGGCGCGCCTCAACCTGCAGCTCGCCAAGACCGTGGGCGCAGGCAAGGTCGATGCTTCGGGGGCCCTCGTCCTCGAGAAGGGCAAGCTGGGCGCCAACCTCAGCACCAACCTCGTGACCAGCGGTGACGACCCGAAGGCGATGGGTCTCACGGGCTCCATCGTGATCACCGACTCCCAGCGCTCGGCCCAGCTCGAGGGGAAGATCAAGGCCGGGCTCTTCGACGCTGCCCTGGGGGTCGGGACCAGCTCCTCCGTCGAGCGCTACCGGCCCACCGCCAGGGACTCGCGCCGCAAGGCCGTGGAGGACCAGGGCGGCGTCTGGTCCAAGCGCGTGGCCAGCTACCACGCCGATGCCCGGATCGGCGGAGGCGGAACCATCCTGGTGGGGTCGGTCCCGGTGACGCTGGGCTTCGGCGTCGACGGCTCGAAGGAGCGCGAGGTGCGCACCCTGACGGTGCACCCCAGCGAGCAGGACGCGCTCGCTCTGGGCTCCTTCTGCGCGATCCGTCCCCCGACCGACGCCGCCACGATCCTCGCGATGCGCCCCTACGAGCAGTACTCGGAGAGCGGGAGGCAGGCGCTGGGCTTCAAGGGCAGCGTCTCGGCCGGCTACCAGGTCAGCGGCGCGGCGCTGACGGCGGGAGGGGAGGTCTACTACCAGGTCACCAGCGACATCTCGCGCGACATCGAGCGCCTCGACGGCGACAAGGTCCGTGTCCGCTTCCGGCGCATGAGCGGCGACACCGACGTCAAGGCGATCAGCATGAATGCGGGGCTGCGCGCGCCGCATCTGACCGGCTCGGAGGAGCTCGACCAGAAGGTCGCCCCGTTGGTCGAGCAGATCGCCCAGGCAGGGGTCCGCGCCAGCTGGGAGAAGACCGAGGAGAAGGCCGCGAGCTTCGACTTCACCCTCGACCTCGGCAAGCCCCACGCACGTCAGGCGCTCGAGCGGCTGCTCAAGAACGACCTCAGCCTGGCGCAGGCCTGCGCCGACAGCGCGGACAGCGGGGTGTCGCTCAACGCCAGCGTGAACACCGACTTCCAGGCCACCTCCACGAAGACCGACATCAACGCCGGTCCGCTGGACCGCTCGAGCCTGTCTCGATGGGTGGACAAGCAGAAGCAGAGCTTCTCGCAAGGCAAGTACTCGATCGCCGGAGTGCGTCAAGCCGAGGTCTCCAATGACCCGTTCCTGCCCTGGCGGCCGACCACCAACTCGCTGATCAAGTTCGTCCACGAGACCCGGGTCCAGGTCTCGGGGAAGCTGCCCGAGGGCGACGTCTCTGCCGCGAGCACCTGGCTACGCGAGCCCACCACCGCTCCGGTGGAGAACCCCACGCTGGCGAACTCCAGGACCCTGCTCGGTGTGCGCTTCGCGCTGAGCGACTCCAAGACCTCCGTCGCCGATCTGAGCCGGAACCTGAAGGTGGCGATCGGGGCCTCCCAGGCGGTGGGGATGACCGAGGCCGAATGCCAGGGGTTCGCTCAGCTCAAGAGGATGGTGGACGCCCAGGTCGTGCCCGAGAAGAAACCGCTCGTCCCGATCCCCGGCTTGGGAGGGCTGGGCGATGCGCGCTTCGGCAAGACCGAGCTCGAGATGGTCGGCTACGTGTCCCCGCGGGGCGCCTTCAACATCTTCCGCTCTCCGGGCCTCGACCCCCGTGAGCAGGACAGGCACGGGCTCGCCTACCGAGGGTCGAAGGAGTTCCTGAACGCCTATCTCGAGGCCGAGGGCTGCATCCAAGGGGGCGACCCCGTCTTCACCACTCGCGGCCTCGTGGAGGTGGTCCAGCAAACGCTCGGCGCGCAGATCACCGCCAGCGGCGGCACCTACCAGGTGGCCAAGGACGGCAAGACCATCGGCTACTTGACCGAGGCCGACCTCTTCGAGCTGCAGGAGAACCTGGCGGCCTTCAAGCCGCCGCTCTGGGCAGGGAACCGGAAGGTGGAGATCCCCGGAATGGTCGGAACCTGGGCGGGCCAGGCGCCGCCGGTGCTGCTCTCCATTCCTGCCAAGACTCTTTCCGAGAACCGCGAGGTGCTCCAGCGCGCCCACAAGTTCGCTTCCGCGCTGAGCGATGCCGCGAAGCTCTTCGCCGAGAACCGGATGCCGGTTCAGGGCCGGGAGGAGACCGCTGCCGACTTCGAGAGGCGCGCCGCGACCTGGCGCGAGACCTCGCTGTTCGACGATCCGTCGACCTTCTTCTCGAGGATGGAGGAGATCTTCCAGGCAGCGGTGAAGGCGGACGTCCGTGGCACCGCCACCGCCGGCATGGCGCTGCTGCGGCTGGCCGGGCCTGACAGTATCTACATGCACACCGAGCTCGACGTGGCGCCGGAGGTGACCCGCCAGGCGATCGAGGTCGGACGAGCCAACGCGCAGCGCTTCGGGGCGGTCGCGCTCCTGGTGCGCGCCGGCGCGACGCTGGACGCCCAGGGTGAGCTGGTGGTGAAGGGTCCCCCCAAGGAGCGCGCGCTGGCGCTCGCCGCCGCCCGGGTCCTGGCGGGCCCCCAGGTCCAAGAGGCGGTGAAGGGCAACAGCTCACGGTTGACGGGCTTGAAGCTGCACGAGCGCGAGGCGTTCGCGGCGTTCCTGAGCGGAGCCCGGCTCGCAGCCGACGGGTCGCTGGCGCTGGGCACGAGCCAGCCCGAGGACCGGGTGGCGAGGATGCTGGAGGACGTCTTCGGCAAGGGCGTCGCTCGTCGGGACGGTCAGCGCGTCGTCTTCGACAATCGCGGGTACGAGCTGATCAACATCGGCGACGCGCTCTCCATGGCCTTCGGCGATGCGTTCGGTGAAAGCGCCCAACGGTTCCCGACGGCCGAGCCCCTGAGCGATCAAGGGTCGACCCAGGTCTGGGACCCGGTGGGCAAGGGCCTGGTGGCCAAGCACATGGGCAAGAGCGCGAGCTGGGGTGCCGGTTTCCAGGGGCTCGAGTACCTGCGCGGCCGGAAGGCCCAGCAAGCCGGGTCGGTGGAGTCCGCCTCGAAGGACTGGATCCTGGTGGAGCCCGGCCCACGCCCGACTCAGCGCTGAGCGGGCCCTGCGGGGAGCGGCGGCGCAAAAGAGCCTCTCGCGCGCCCGCCCTTGCTGCGCGCTAGCCTGACCTTCGCATTTTGAGCCCGTTTTTCGAGTGGCCTGGGCAGCGCAAGCTGGCCAGGCCACTCGAAGAACGGGCGACTCGCTTGGGTGCTCGGGCCATCGTGAAAGGAATCGCGATGCCTGAGCCGGGTCGAGGCAGCTGTGACTTGAGAGTGCGCTCACCTTCGTTCAACTAGCCTGCGAGCGATTTCAGGGGCGCCCCTCTTCGCTCTGGCCGATGAAGCCGGCCCGAGCGAAAAGGGGCTCAATTGTGCGCAGGTCGGGCTAGCGAATCTTCGTGCGCAGCTCCTGCCACTGCTCCCAGCAGCGTTCGGGGTCGACATCAGGACGCCCGCGGCCCCGGCGCATCTGGTCGGCACGCTCGCGCGAGAGCATGACCACCGTCGCCGTGTCCCTCACGTTGAGGACCTCGGCCTCGGTGAGTGGAGCGCCCTTCTTCTTCTCGGCGGCGGCGAGGATCTCCAGAAGGCTCGGCACGTAGATGGGCACCAGATCGGCCAGGTCGATCCGCCTTCGGGACACGGACCTCGGCTTCTTGCTCCCGCTTCTCCCCGTGGTCATGGGCACCCCCTTCACTGGCGCAGCTTCGGCTCCAGGTAGAGGCCCATCGTGCGGATCGCCACGTCGGCGGAGCGGAACACGGGCAGGCCGCGGTCCTCGAGGGCCAGGGCCATGGCGTCATAGAGCGCGCCGCTGTCGATGGAGACGACGATCGGCTTGTCGGTCTCGGGCAGCACCCGCGCCAACCGGTTCACCAGGCTCCCCGGTGCGCGAATCGACTCCTCCTCGGACACGCCCTGCGCCAGCGTGGCCATCGCCGGGGTCAGGGGGATGGTCGCGCACAGCACCGCGTCCACCCCGGGGTCGGCCAGGAACGTGCGCACCACGTCCTCGTGGGCCTGGTCGCCGGCCATGGGGGTGATGTCCATCGGGTTGCGGACGTCGACCAGCGCGTCGAGCTTGCCCGCCGCCAGCGCCTTCTGCAGGGCCTCGCGCGTCGCGGGCGCGTACCGGGTCAGCTCGAGGTGCCAGCCCTCGCCCCGCAACGCGTCGGCGATGCCCACCGCCTCGTAGCCGGCGTTGGAGAGCGCGGCGATGCGCCGGCCCTTCCACTTCTTGCTGCCCAGCATCGAGGAGACCTTGAGCAGGTCCGCGAACTCGTCGAAGTTGCGCGCCACGTAGGCGCCCGACTGGCGCACGACCGACTCGCACACGTCGTAGTCGCCGGCCAGCGAGGCGGTGTGGCCGCTCGTCGCGTGCTTGCCCTCGGCGGTGCGTCCGGCCTTGTAGAAGACGACGTCGCGACCGCTGTGCACCACCTCGCGCACCGCGCGCGAGAACTCCAACCCGTCGGCGTCCTTGAAGCCCTCGACGTAGACCGCGAAGGTGCGCACCTCGGGGTCCTGGGCCAGGTGGCGCAGGAAGTCGGAGATGGTCAGGTCCACCTGGTTGCCGGTGGAGACCGCGTAGCGCGGCGAGAGCCAGCCCATCTTGCTCATGCGGCTGATCATGAAGGCGCCGCTCTGGCTGATGAGCGCCACGTTCGAGCGGCCGTCCTCCCGCAGGGGCAGCTTGCTCTGGGGGATGAAGAGCGTGTGGTACCTGCCGGGCCGGGAGACGATGCCCAGGCAATTTCCGCCATTGGCCACCAGCGGCCGGCCCAGCTCGCGGCCCTTGCGCAGCGCCGCTTTGAGCCGGGCCTCCAGGACCTGGCCACCCTCCTTCTCGCCCATGCCGCCGGGGATGAGGATGACGCCCACCGCCTTGTCGTGCTCGACCAGCTCCTCCATCAGCCCTGGGACCTGCTCAGCCCCGACGGCGACGACGAGCAGATCGACCCGCTCGGGCAGGTCCTTGACCGTCGGGTAGCACTTGACCCCGTCGATCTCCGTCGACTCGGGGCGCAGCACGTACATGCGCCGCTTGTCGAAGCCCGACTCGATCATGTTGCGCAGGATGATCCGCCCCATGTTCATGCCCTTGGCGGAGGCACCGATGATCGCCATGCTCTGGGGCTTGAGCATCTGCGTGAGCGACGAGAGCGGGCGGGCCTGGGGCAGGGAAGCTGCCTTGCGGAACTTGAGGATCCCGTCGAGCGCGACCAGAGACCCCTGGCAGGCGCCGAAAGGGTTCACCTCGATCTCGGTGACGGTCCAGCCGCCCTCCTTGCCGTCGTGGCCGAAGGCCTCGCCCACGTCGCGGAAGGCCCGCAGGGTGCGCAGGAGCTCCTCGTCGTCCACCAGCTTCTGCCCGGTCCGCGTCTGGCCCGCCAGGCGGCGATAGGCGAGCGTGGTGCGGAAGGCCTCGAGCAGCCCCTTCTCGTCCAGCAGCGAGGCCGAGCCGCTCACCACCGCCAGGCCCTTCTTGCAGGCCTCGCCGAGCAGCTCGGTGTCGATGCCGCCGACGCCCATGGTGAGGACCGGGCCGAACTCGCGGTTGTGGCGCAGCGCGACGATGGTCTCGCTGCCGGCGCCCTCGCCCTCCAGCGCCATCCTCTCCACCACCATCACGCCGCGCAGGTCCTTGCGGATGGCGTCCTCGAGCGCCTTGCCGGACTTGCCCTGGTAAGCCTGGGGCGCGTGACCGGGCTTGGCCTCGAGCTGCCGGGCGTAGCGCGGCGGGACCTCCTCGAGCATCTGCGCGACGCCGGCGGCGACCGACTGGGGATCGGCGGCGCACTTCTTCACCCCGCCGACCTCGGTCTTGTGGGCGATCTCCGGGGAGACGATCTTGAGCATCACGCGATCGCCGCCCAGCGCCTGGAGCTTGGTCGCGTCGACTGGCTGGCCCGGCTCGACGATGAACAGGCGGGGAGCGCGGCAGCCCGCGGCGCCGAGGAAGGCGTAGACCTCGTGCTCGAGCAGGGCGAAGCGGCCCTCGGCCGCCGCCGTGTCGAGGATGTGGTTCATGCGCTGGAGGTCGAGGGGCATGGCGAGAGCCTCAAGTTCGAAAGGGAATCAAAGATGAGCGGTCCTCGGCGCACCTTGAGGACCACTGACGAGGATAGAGGACAGGCGA
>JACRCT010000374.1 GCA_016218885.1 Deltaproteobacteria bacterium
TCCGAGCCCGCTCCAGGAGCGGGGGAGGACGCTGCAGCGTTCGACAGCGCCACGATCCCCGTCGACGGCGGCTCGTGGGATGCCGCGCCGCACACGTCGGACGTCGGCGTGGACGCAAGCAGCCAGCCGCAGGCGGTCGACGCCAGCGGCGACGCGAGCAGCGAGGCGGAGCTCGACGCCGGTTCGCCGGATGGGGGCAGCACCAGCGACTCTGGCGCGCTCGCGGTAGGCGCCCTGGAGGACCGGGTCATCCAAATCCAGCAGACGCTGGAGCCCATCCCCCTGACGATCACCGGTGCGGCAATGGCCGATCCCACGGTGACCGTTGCCTCCGCGAGCTTGGATGCGCCTTCCGCCACCCAGCTCCCTTCCACCGCGTTGACAGTGACCGGCAGCGGGCTCGACCGAGCGCTGGTCATCGGCCCCATCGAAGCCTCGTTTGCCGGCCGGTATTCGGTGACGGTCCTGGTCGACGACGGAGTGTCGACGGCCAGTGCCGCTTTCACCTTGCGCGTGAATGCTCCGCCCGCGCTCCCGCTGATTGCCGACTCCGCGACCGTGGTGGGCTTCCCGATCCCCCCCTTCTCCGTGGTGTTGTACGAGGACGGTCCTTCCCCGACCACGGTCGAGCTCACCGCGGCCTCGTCGGATCCCTCGGTGCTTTCCGACGACGGGATAGCGTTGGGCCCGATCATCGACCTCGGCGGCGGCCGCGGGTCCTTCTCGATCACCCTGACGCCCAACGCCGCCGGAGTCGAAGGGAGCTGCGAGGTCACCCTGCAAGCGAGGGACGACGAGGGCGCGAGCAGCTCGCAGACCTTCGGCGTGACGATCCGCGCCACGGCCACCAACGGCGTCGAGCTCGTCAGCCGCACGAGCGCCACTCCGCCCGCTTCGAGCAATGGGCTCAGCCTGTCCCCCGCGGTCGACGGCCAGGGCCGCCATGTCGTCTTCTCGAGCACCGCCAGCGACCTCGCCGGCGGAAGCCCTTCCGCAGGAGATCTCTTCGTACGCGATCGCGTGGCCGGCACCGTGACTCGCCTCGGGGTTCCCGGACGCACCGATGCCCCGACCATCACGCCGGACGGGCGCTTCATTGCCTTCGTGAGCCTGGCCTCGTCGCTGGCAGGCACGGACACCAACCAGGGAGCCGATGTGTTCGTCTACGACCGGCAGACCGCGACGTTCGAGAGAGCCAGCGTCGCTAGCGACGGCACGCCCGGCAACCAGCCCTCCTCCGTCGACCCCAGCGCGGGCAATGGCTTGCGCCCGCCCGCCATCAGCGACGACGGCCGGTACGTCGCCTTCGAGAGCGAGGCCACCAACCTCGTCGCCGGCGATACCAACGGCGTGGCCGACATCTTCCTGCGCGATCGCCTCACCGGCACGACCACCCGGATCAGCGTCAGCAGCAGCGGGGCCCAGGCCAACGCGCCTTCGACCGAGGTGGCGATGAGCGGCGACGGCGCCGTCCTCGCCTTCGAGTCCATGGCCACGAATCTCGTCGATGGAGAAACCGAGAGTGACAGCCATGCCGACGTCTACGTCCGCGCGGCCAATTCCACGAGCCGGGCGAGCAGCACCGCAGGAGGCGCACCAGGCAATGGCGCGAGCACCTCTCCGGCTCTGGATGCGACCGGCCGGCACCTCGCCTTCGCTTCAGCCGCGACCGATCTGCTCACCGCCCCCGAGCTCTACGGGAAGATCGACATCTACCTCCTCGATCGACAGGCGGGCACCAAGACGCGCATCAACCTCGACCTCAACCCGCAGGCGTCTCAGGGGCACTGCGGAACGCCCAGGCTGAGCGCGGGCGGATCGCGGCTCGTGTTCAGGTCCGACGGCATTTTCCCGGGGTACGTGAACGGGCTCATCAACGGGTACGCCTTCGACCTGCCCAGCTCCACCCTCACCTTCGTCGGCCCCAGCTTGGCGCTCGGCGCGCCCAACGGCGGCAGCGGCTATGGGCTGAACCTTTCGGCGGACGGACGCGTCATCGTCTTCCAGTCTTCGGCCTCCAACCTCTTCCCCGGCGACACGAACGGCGCCATCGACGTCTTCCTGCAGGAGCTGGCGGAGCCGTAGGGGCGCGGAAGCCTGCCCGTCTGCCGAATGGTCGCACGCGCGCGCTCAGCTGATCGCGCCTCGACTGGACTGGCCCTCCCACGGCACCTCGAGCGCTGGTGGGGGCAGGCGTGGGCCCCGTTCCCCGTTACGTTGCCCGCTGGCGAATCGGTCCTAGTGGCAGGTGTAGTACACCGTCGTCGTGGACCCTTCCGTGTAAGTGCAGCAGTCTCCGATCTCTCCCGACTCCGAGCCACCCAGCGCTGGCTTGCAGCACCAGTAGCTCCCCGGTGGGCCGCAGCAGCGCGTGATCGTGTAGGTATTGTCGATCACCCGCGTCTCGTCCTCGTCGGCTGGACCGTCGCAATCGTTGTCCAGCCCATCGCAGATCTCGACTCCTCCGTTGCTCGTGACGCAGGTGCAGGTGATGCCGTCGCCGGAGTACCCGGGGTTACAGGTGCAGGTCCTACCCCCGATGGTGTTTGCGCAGGTCGCATGGGACGCGCAGCCGCCGTTGCCCGTCGCGCACTCATTGATGTCGTTGCAGGAGATGCCGTCGCCGGCATATCCGGAGTTGCACGTGCAGCTTCTGCTGCCGGGGGTGTTGGCGCAGGTCGCGTTGGACGCACAGCCGCCA
>JACRCT010000412.1 GCA_016218885.1 Deltaproteobacteria bacterium
CTACGACGCCAAGGCGCTGCTCAACATCCCCACCGAGAACGTGGAGCGCGTCGAGGTGATGCGCGGTCCTGGCTCTGCGCTGTATGGCACCGGCGCATTCCTGGGGGTGGTGAACGTGGTCTCCAAGCGCCGCGAGACGGTCGAGGGAGCGATCTCCGGCGGCAGCTTCGGCGCGGTCGACGGTCACCTGTCGGCGGGGCACAGGTTCGAGTCGGGCGTCCATCTCTTCGCCGACGCCGACCTCTCCCGCAGCGACGGCTACCGCGCCACCATCAAGAGCGATTCCGCCTCGACGGCCATGATCAAGGCGGGCCGGGCGGAAGACGCCCCCGCGGGGACGACCGATGACTCCTCCCTGTTCGCCAACGTGGGGGTCGAGGCGCGCTACGCCCCGGCGGGCTCGGCGCAGACGCGCCTGAACCTGCGCTACATGCACGAGGATCGCGGCGCGCTGGTGGGCCTGTTCGATACGGTGGGCCGTGATTCCCGCCTGAAGTGGGATGTTCTCCTCGCGGACCTCAACGAGGAGATCCCCTTCTCCGCGGGAGCCTTGAACGTCCACGCCTTCTTCGACCAGCAGATGGTGGACCGCCTCTTCCAGATCGCCCCCGAGGACTACCCGCTCGGCAGCACCCTCGCCGCAGACGGGCTCTTCGAGCGGACCGCCTTCACTGCGCGGACGCTGGGGCTGGACGCCTCGGTCGACCTGTCCATCGCCCAGGCACACAAGCTCACCTTGGGCCTGTCAGGCTCCTGGGAGAGCCTCCCCGATTACTCCTACAAGCTCAATTTCGAGCAGACGACGGTCTACGACACTCTGCGGACCCCTACCGACCACACGCCGCGCCAGTCTCTCTCCGACCTCAACTCCCGGCTGGTGGGCGGGGTCTTCGCCCAGTACGTGTGGCGCGTCTTCGACTCGCTCTCGCTCACCCTCGGCCTGCGCCTGGACGTCACCGAGCTGCCCACGGTGCAGGTGGACTCGACGGGCAAGGTGCTCGGCATCGAGGGCACCGAGCCGGCGCTCTCCTTCAACCCGCGGCTGGGCATCGTGTGGGCGCCGTCGACCGGCTGGAGCGTCAAGCTTCTGTACGGCCGCGCCTTCCGCGCCCCGACGCTGCAGGAGCTCTCCGAGAGCGTGCCCGTGAACGACTTCAACCAGGGCCGCTTCGAGGGCTACCCGGGGCTCAAGCCGGCCATCATCGACACGGTGGAGGCGGGCATCGAGGCCGCCACCGCGGTCGGCGAGAACAAGGTTCGCGTGCGCGCCAACGGCTTTTTCAACAGCTTCACCGACCCGATCATGGCGGTGGACACCACCGGCAACGTCTTCCCTCTGCAGAACCGCTCGTTGGGCGTGCGCGTCTTCGGCGCCGAAGCCGAGGTGCGCTTCGAGGTGTCCAGCCGGGCCTTCACCTCGATCAACTACTCCTGGTTCCGGGCCACCGACCTCGCCGCGCCCGACGGGTTCCAGTACCTCACCGACGTGCCCCAGCATCGGCTCAACTGGGCAGGCCAGATCCCCCTCGGGCGGTGGGTCAACTTCGCTCTCCTGGCGCAGGCGGGGGCGGAGCGGCGCAACAACGGCCGCACCAAGCTCGAGGTGCTGCGCCAATACCGGATCCCCGCCTACCTCCTGCTGGGCGCGCAGCTGCGCACCGAGCCGCTGTTCGATCACCTCGATCTGGCGCTCACCGGGCAGAACGTCCTCAACTACAGCCTCCAGGACGACGTCCCGCGGCCTGACTCCAACCGCATGCCCGGCCTCCTCCCTCGCGAGGGGCTGGGGGCCTATCTGACCGCCCGCGTCCGCTTCTAGGAAGACCGACCATGGCCGCGCTCAACAGAATCGTCGCCCTCGCCGCCGTGGCGCTGCTGTGCGCCTCCGGCTGCCCCGTCTACAACGAGGAGTGCTCGCCCATGGTCGAGCGGCCGGACGAGATCACCGGCTGGCTCAGCGGGGACGTGCTCACCATCAAGAGCGAGACTCGAAGCAAGGAGAACGCGTTGGGCCAGCTGGTGGGCGAGGCCTACTTCCACGCGTTCGACGGGAGGGAGGCGTCGCTCCTGCCCGACCTGGGCTTCGAGAACGGTGGCTCCATCCGCTCGGAAGGGGTGTGCGAGAGCCGCGAGATCGTGAAGAAGGGCGCCGTCAAACGCAAAGTCCTGCGCGAGGTGCTGCCCTTCGACGACGAGGTGGTGGTCGTCTCCATCACCCACCGCCAGCTCAAGAACATGCTCGAGCACGCCATCGCCTCGCTCACCCCCGCCGGCAACGCCAACCCCTCGGGCGCCTTTCTGCACGTGTACGGCGGGACGATCTCGGCCAACTGCAACCGGCCCGCGGAGACGCTCAAGTCGGACGGCACTCGCGACCTGGAGGGGCAGCGCATCACCAGCATCACGCTCATTCGCCGCACCGGAGAGAGCTATCCCATCCCCCTCAACCCTGTGTCGGACACCGAGACGGTGCGGGTGGCGGTCAACAGCTACATGCTCGCGGGCGGCGACAACTTCGTGGATCTGAAGAACCTCGACCCCACCAAGAGCAAGAAGCTCTCCGCGGGAGGGTTCAACTTCGAGATCATCGCCCAGTACTTCAAGACGGCCTATACCGAGCAGAAGCCCCTGCCAGCTCAGGCCTCGACGCGCTGGAACCTCACCGACTGCAGGTAGCAGGTTCAACCGCGAGCCTGGGATCCTGGCTCGCTACGCGCCAGATGCCCGCTGTCCAGGATGCCCGACGCCAGCCGGCTCGGGCTTTCGGGGGCGTGGAGGCGGGTGGACGGGAGGCTCCACTCCCTTGTATATCCCGGGCCGAGTGGCGGGGGCGCGTTCGCAACTCATGGTTATTGATGCTGGGTGGGGTGGCGCCCCCCCCACACGGCCCAAAGCAGTGCTGAGGAAAGGAAGGTCTGCAGGACGAGCACCGTGCCCGCTGCCGCGGGCCACGCCAGCGGCGTCAGACCTACCACCACATGCCAGTTCGCCACTCGCCGCCGCGGACGATGTGAGCTCGCCGTCTCGACGGCGGCGATCGCCGGCGTGGCGATCGTCCAGGCCGGCTCGCGCGCGGCGCCAAGAGATGGCGGTATCGCCATCGCAGCGTGCATGTTTCCGCCCCATCGGCGAGGGTCGCAGCAGTGGCGCTGGAGGCTCGGGCAGCGGCTCGACAATCCTGGCAAAGTGCCGAGGACATAGTCGGAGTCGCTCCCAGACCGTGGCTGCGGTCCGGGAGCGCTCCGCGGAACCGACGCTCGTCGCTTGGTGGGCCCCGAGCGGTGGTCCCGCGCCGCACTATCTGCGTTTCGCCGGCGGAGGGTCAATCCACCTTCGCTGGTAGCGTTCCTCTGTGGCCCGCCTTAGGCCACGAGCTTGCCGACTGCGCTCCGCTGCGCGCTGTGCGGTCGGTTCTTCAAGCCCGAGCATCGCAACCGAGCTCGGCAACAGTACTGTTCACGGAGCTGTGCCCGGCGAGCCAAGGGTTCGCGCGACCGGAACCACAAACGCGCCTACCGCCAGACGGGTCTCGGGCGTGAACAGCGCCGGCGGGAGCAGGTCGCACGTCGGGCTCGCACCGACTGGGCCGAGCACCAGCGGTGTCGACGCATCACCTTCCACGAGATCCACTTGGCGCAGGAGCGCTTGCGCGCCCGTCGCTACTACGAGCGGCACCGAGAGCAGATTCTCGCTCGTCGTCGCGCCCGACGCGCTGTGGCCTCGACCATTTCCAGTGGTCTCACGGACGGGGCAGCACACATGGCAGTCCGGCCGCTCACCGAGTAGTCAATCCCGTCATGAATCTGGATTGGCGCGGCAGACCGTCCTCCCTTCGGCCTTCAAGGCCGTCCGTAAGCTTGGGTCGTCGCGCCGCTTTGCTTGGATGGATCGCCCCCTGACAGCTCGAACAGTTGCTCGGCTTCAAGCCCGCATTCGCAAGGATGAGAGTCAGGGGGCTTTTGCCTGGGAGATCTTCAATGGAGGCACGTGTCGCAGGAATCGATGTCGCCAAGGCAAGCCTTGAAATCGCCGTACGCGGCATTCGGCAGTGGAGTCACCCCAACAACCTCAAGAGCGTCAGCGCCTTGGTGGAAGAGCTGCAGCGGCTGAAGATCACCCTGGTCGTTCTCGAGGCCACTGGCGGCTACGAGCGGGCCGTCGTCAAGGCGCTCCACGAGGCCAAGGTGCCAGTCGCAGTCGTCAACCCCCGCCAGATGCATGACTTCGCCAAGGCGACGGGACAACTCGCCAAGACCGACGCCCTCGACGCAGAGGTCATCGCGCTCTACGGCGAGTTGATGCAACCCAAGCCTCGTCCACCCCCCAGCCCCGAAACCGAGCGGCTTGAGCGGCTTGTGACTCGTCGTCGGCAGGTGGTCGACATGGCAGCTGCAGAGAAGAACCGTCACTCGGGCCTTGCGGCCGAGGAACGCGAGCACGTTGCAGCCCATCTCGACTGGTTCGAAACCGAGGTCGCTCGTCTGGACAAGGAGCTCCACGACACGATCAAGTCCATCCCAGCCTTCAGGCAGCGCGCCAAGATCTTGCGCAGCGTGCCCGGCGTCGGGCCGGTGCTGGCCTCCACCTTGTTGGCCCAGCTTCCCGAGTTGGGAAGCCTCAATCGCGCACAGATCGCGGCGCTCGTCGGCGTGGCGCCCCTGAACTCAGATAGCGGCCAGCGGACCGGTCGGCGCTTCGTATGGGGCGGCCGCGCCTCCGTGCGCCAGGTGCTCTACATGGCAGCAATGGTCGGCTCAAAGCGCAACCCGAGGCTGCGAGCGCTCTATCAGCGTCTAGTCGAAAAGAAGAAGCCGGCGAAGGTCGCCTTGACCGCCTGCATGCGCAAGCTGCTGGTCACGCTGAATGCCATGCTCAAGGCCAACGCTGCCTGGCAGCCCAGCCACTCCCCAACTCTTGGCCCAAAGCGTTGACCAAGATCGGATTGCCCGCGCGCCGTCTTGTGCAACGAGGTACCAGGTGCATTCCAAGAAGAAGACCCGCGACTCGACACTCAAGGGCCAGTGGCAGCTCCCGCTGGGGGCCCCTGCCAGGCACTCAGTACGGGACGAGTACCGCCGCTGCGGCCGCCCTAACTGCGCCACTTGCCGGGAAGGCCCAGGTCATGGGCCCTACCGCTACGCCGTCTGGCGCGACGGCCAGGCTGTGAAACGGAAGTACCTCGGCAAGGCTTGACATGCCCAACTACCCGCTCTGCCGCCGAGACCCCGCAAACAGTTGCTTACGGTCGTGGCTCGGACCCGGTCGTGGCTCGGACACGCTCTTCGCGAAGTCTGCTGCTCAGGACGCGCCCGGGGTCTGGCGCTCCTTGGGGTCGTCCGCGGCGCGCTCTCCGCCGATGACGTCGTTCACCGAGGGGAAGCGGATGATCTCGGTGCGCGCGATGCGCCAGGCCTGCTGCACGATCCACGAGAGGGAGCGGTCCTGCCTGGTCGCCTCCTCCTGGATCTCCTTGAGCATGTCCTCGGGGAAGTAGAGGCTCTGCTTTCGCTTGTCAGTACCGGGCATCGAAGGCTCCTGATTGCCCTGAAGGACAGAGTCGGCCGAACGCCTACATCTGCAGTCCAGGTCGTCGGGCGGCATTCAATATCCGACAAACGACGAGAGCAAGCTAATCTTTGCCGGCTGGCGAGGAAGCTGCGTTGTTTCGACCCCTTGGCGCTGCTAGCATCCGGCGCCTTCGAGCAGGAATCGACCGAGAAGAGGCGGGCTTGAGAACCAGAGCCAGGTCCCGGCGAGCCAGGCGGTTGTGGGCCGCGGCAGGAAGCGTGGCGCTCTACCTTGCGGTCGCCTGCTCGGGGGGCAAGACCTCGGGCATCGCCCCCGAGCTCCTGCACGAGCCCGCAAGCCTCGATTTCGGCAAGGCCCGCCCCGGGGCGCGGGTCGAGCGCACCCTGGAGATCCAGAGCGGCTCGGCGGTCGCGCTGGAGATTGCCGCCGTGGGGGTCGAGGATGACCCTGCCTCGCCCGGCGGCGCGATCGCCTTCTCGGTGGTCGAGAGCCCGGAGCACCTCGATGCCCAGGCGACCGGTCGCGCCGTCCTCGCCTTCGCGGCTCCGGGAGAGGGCGACTTCAGGGCGGTGCTGGTCGTCGCCAGCAACGATCCCCGGTCGCCGGCCCGCGTCTCCCTCACCGGTCGAGGCGCCAACCCCAAGCTTAGGTTGCTGGCAGAGTGCGCCGCCCCCTGCGCTGGGTTCACCGCCGCCGAATCGCCGCCTGCTCTGGACTTCGGAGCCTGCCGCCCGTTGCACAAGGGCCCGGGAGACGGCTCGGTGGAGGAGCCGGAGTGGCCCACGGTGACCTTGCTGAACGAGGGCGAGCTCCCTGTGACCATCCTCGGCGTCTCCCTCTCCGGCGACGCTGCCTTCTCGACCGTCGAGCGGCTCGACGCCGCCCCTTTCCCCATCGCCGCCGGAGCCGGGCAGGGGGTCCACGTGAGGTTCGATCCCCACGGGTCGCAGGCGAGCTTCTCGGGGACCTTGGTGGTCGAGAGCGACGACCCGGCGGCGCCCATCGCCCAGGTCGCGCTCACGGGGACCCTCGCGGCGCCGACCCCGCCCACGGTGTGCGCGGCCATCGTCGAGTCCCAGGGCGCCGACGGCTCGATCGCCGTGCCCGAGGGCTTCTTCGCAGCCCAGCCGCCAGTGCAGCCGGGAAGGAGCGCCCAGGTGACCTTTTCGGCCCACTCGGATCACTTCCTGGTGGCGCCCGATGCCTCGCTCTGCACCACCAGCCCCGAGACCGGGCGCGATGGGCTGCGCTACCTTTGGACGATCCTCGAGCGGCCGGGCAGCTCGAGCGCCCGCCTGAGCGGCGAGACCAGCGCCCAGCCGACCCTGCGTCCCGACGCCATCGGCCGCTACCGGGTGCGGCTCACCGCGACCGACCCCAACGGCCTCTCCGGCCAGGCCGAGGTCGCCTTCGATGCCTTCCTGCGCCGCGATCTGGTGGCCGAGCTCTCCTGGGAGGAGGCGGGCATCGACTTGGACCTGCACCTGGTCCGGCCAGCGGGGTCGTGCGCTGGTGGCAGCTGCGTCTTCGACCCCCAGGGGGACGTGAACGGCTTCTCGGCGCTGGGCGGCCAAGGCTGGGAGTGGGGGCTGGCCGGAGCTGCCGACGACCCGCGCCTCGACCGTGACGACCAGGGGACGCAAGGGGGCATCGAGACGGTCAGCTTGGACCACCCCCAGAACGATCCCGCGTGTGCCCAGGGGCCGTGCGCCTATGGGCTCTACGTGCACTATTTCGCCGACAACCGCGCCGGCTCGGGCTCCGGGCATCCATGCCCTGGGCTGCCCTGCAGCGAGGGCGAGCAGTGCGGATGCGCCTCCGGCTCCACCTGTGTCGCCAGCCGCTGCGTCACGCCTGCCCGGCCGAGGGTCGCGGTGCACCTCAAGCCCTCGTCCGGAGCCGCCCCGGTCCTCGTGCCGACGGGCTCGGCGGACTTCTCCATTGCCGGGCCGTGCTTCCTGTGGCATTTGGCTGACGTGGTTTGGCGACCGGACGGCACTGCCGAGGTGGTCGAGGCAGGTGCGGCCGGAGGTTGGGACCTTGCCTACTACGGCAAGATGGACCCGGGGTCCTTCGCCTGTGCTCCGAATACTGCTCCCGGCCTCCCGGCCGGATACGTGCCGGGTCCGGTGCCGCACTACCCATAGGGAGGCGTAAAGCCGATGGCCGGAGGCATGATCTCGAAGGGAATCCGGGGAGGACAGGAGGTTCGAGTGGGTCCGCCCATCGAATACACCACCCTGACGTTGCGCTGCCCCCTGTGCAACACCGAGTTCACCTCGGAGATCCCGCGGGTCGGCGAGCCCGAAGGTCGCGACAGCGACCTGCGGCCGCGTTTCACCGCCATCGATCCTCTGGCGACGCTCATCCACTCCTGCCCCTCGTGCCAGTACACGGCATTCCAGGAGGGGTACGGGGTGCGCCGCGACGAGGACGAGGATGCCGCGCTGTGGATGCGTCCCGGCGACCGGCCACCGCAGCCCTTCGTGTTGCCGGACGAGGAGGACCTCGAGGATCTGCGTCGATGGATCCGTCAGGGCGACCTGGTGCGGGACATGGCGGAGAACCGGGAGCCCTACGGCGCCGAGCGCTACGTGCTGGGCGCGCGCATCTTCGAGTTCCTCAAGGACGACGACGCGTACGCCGCCGCCGACTACTACCTGCGCGGCTCATGGTGCGCTCGGGAGCTGGGCGATCGCGAGCTCGAGCAGCTCTGCCAGC
>JACRCT010000413.1 GCA_016218885.1 Deltaproteobacteria bacterium
AGCGGGCCGGCGAGGGACATGGCGATCTCGCGGGGGCGCGACATGCGTCGCGCCGGGAAGGTGAGGCCGCCGAAGGTGTGCAGGCTGATGTGCGAGCGGACGCCAAAGACGAGGGCGACGAGCGCGTGGCCGAGCTCGTGCACCAGCACCGAGACCAGGACGACCCCTACCCAGAGGAGGATGGCCTCGAAGCCCAGGCGCGCGCTCAGGCCGAAGGCGAGGGACATGAGCCAGAACCCGGGCTCGATGGCCACGGGGATGGGGCCGAGGCGGAAGCGGATCTCGAGGGGCGGGCGGGACTCGGGCTGGCCGTTCATGGAGGCGGCCTACCTAAGTCGGGCATGGCTGTCGAGGCAAGCCTAATCGGGACCGGCGAGGGGTCCTGGACCCTTCAAGTTCGATCCGGTGGGTGGCAATGCTGCGGTGGCGCAGACCAACCACCTCGGCAACGGAACCGGAGGCCAGCCGGCGTCAGCCGCCTCCCCAAAAATGGCCCGGGGCTTCAGCCCCGGGTGACGGTCGTGCGTGAGCCCGGCTGAGGTTCGGCTGGCCGGTGTTTTAGCGCGGACGGGCCCGAGGTTTGGCCTTGGCCTTGGCGACCGCGGCCGCGAGGAGCTCGGGTTGCTGGCGCTCCCTCCGCTCCCTCCTCTCCTGGTCCTCCTTGCACTCGATGCACTGGCTGGTGACCGGGCGCACCTCAAGGCGCTTGGCCTCGATGGACTGTCCGCAATCCTCGCAGACGCCGAAGGTTCCCTGATCGATCCGCTCCAGGGCCGCCTTGATCTTGCCGATCAGCTTGCGGTCACGATCGCGCATGCGCAGGTCGAAGCTGGCGCCCGACTCGGCGGTTGCGCGGTCGTTCGGGTCGGCGTGCGACTGGGTGTCGTCCTCGAGCCGGCCGACGGTGCCCTCGTTGTGACCGAGGAGCACGGTGAGTTGCTCGCTGAGAACCGCGCGATACCTCTTCATCTTGACCTTGTTCATCGCCATCTCCCTCTCGACCAGTGCATCCAGGCGGGCGAAGCGACGCTACGTGACCAACCGACCGGGGGATCGTAGCCCAGGGCTCCGGCGCCATTCAACCAGTCCCGCGCCCGTTCGCCCGCCGCCGGGCTTTCATTGCCTCCGCTGGGCGTCTATTCTCCCCGGCGATGCCAACCCCCCGCCTGTTCGCAACGCTGGCTTCGGCGCTCGCCGTCTTCCTCGTCCCAGCCCTCACTGTCGCCGAGGAGGCCCCCTCTCTGCGCGACATCGGCTCGGTGCGTTCGTTGGGTAAGGCCAACGCCACCATCGGCTATGCGAGCGACACCGACGCGGTGCGCGTCAACCCCGCGGGCATCTCGGCCTCGACCAAGCTCAACATCGACCTCGGCGGCTTCTTCGGGGTCCCGCAGCACTTCTACGCGCTCTCGCTGCAGGCGGTGGACAGCAAGATCAACTCCGACGAGAACATCCCGGTCTCGGGCGGCATCGGCTACCAGTATCTGGTCGCCGGGGAGGGCTTCGAGGCGCGCAAGGGGCACGTGCTCTCGCTGGCGCTGGCGGTGCCGCTCTATCCGGAGCTCATGTTCGTGGGGGTCACCGGGCGCTACCTGCACTTCTCGGGCGGGGTGGTCTCCAACGCGGTGACGATGGATGCCTCGGTGATGGCCAAGCCCGTCAAGATGCTGGGCATCACCGCCGCGGGCTACAACCTCATCGACGTGCACAGCGTCGAGGCCCGGCGCTCCTGGGGCTTCGGCGTGGCGGTGGGCAGCGAGGAGCTCTTCCACGTGGACGTCGATGCCCGGCTCGACACCAACGCCGAGGGCACGCTCAAGCCCACCTTCAGCATCGGCGGCGAGGTGCTCATCGCCGACATCGTCGCCCCGCGGCTCGGGTACTCCGAGGACATGCTGCGCGGCGCGCACCTCATCGCGGGCGGCGTGTCGGTGATCTACGACGGCTTCGCGCTGGATGTCGGGTACCGTCACGCCATCCTGGGCGACGAGCGGACTTTCGCGGTCGCCGTGCGGATGCTCAATTTCTGAGCGACCGACCGGAGGGCTTCCTCCCCGGATGCGACAACGCCCCCGAGGGCGCCGGAGAGCCAGCGTCACGTCGTGGGCGTTGCCTGCCTCGAGACTCGGGTGTCGGCTGCTCTCGGGCTACCTGGTCAGGCGGCGATCGGTGATGGTGTCGACCACCGCCACCTTGTCGCCCTTGGCCAGGGCGTCGAACATCTCCACGATGTCTTCGTTGTAGTGACGCATGCAGCCGTGCGACACGTCGAGGCCCATCTGCTGATAGGCGTACGTGCCGTGCAGTTCCTCGCCGGAGCGGCTGCCGTCAGCCCAGGACAGGTCGAGGATGCGGTCGCCGAAGGCCTTGGGCGTGTTCCAGAGGCTGCGGCCGGCTTCTTCGGCCTCGGCGCGGCCAAGCTTGGCGTTGACCACCTTCAGGCCGGTGTCGGTCTGGGAGGCCTGGGCCCCAATCGCGTTGGAGAAGACGTTGGAGATCTGGCCCTGCTTGTCGAACAGGTAGGTGCGGTGCTCGTCCTTGACGACCACCACGCGCACCTGCTGGCCGTTGAAGTAGGGCGCGGGGATCTTCGCGTTGGGCGAAGCCCAGGCCTTGCCGCCGGGGGGGGGCGCCATCTTGTCGAGGGCCTTCAGGGTCGCTCCGTCGAGGGTGCCGGTGGCCTTGACCTCAGGGAAGAAGTGCGCGGCGTGCCGCTGGAAGTTGGCGAGCGCGTTCGCCGTCTGGTTGCCGTAGGAACCGTCGACGCCGCCGACCTGCTTTCCGGTCGAGGAGCTCGGGTAGGGACGCAGCGCGAAGCCCATGTCCAGCAACGTTCGTTGCAGCCGCGTGACGCTCTCGCCCTTGGCACCGCTGGCGAGCGTCGTCTGGCCCGAGGCGATCTTGTCGAGGTTCGGATCGCCTGCGAAGCGCAAATTCTTCAAGCTGCTGGAGCTGGAGGTGCGGCTGGCAGGGACGGTGGTGGTACCGGACGGTCCGTTGACGATGGGCATTGGGCTCTCCCTTGGAAGGCGGACATTATCCCACATGGCGCGAAAAAGTTGCGCGCGACGCGCCAGATCACTGGAGACCCCCGAAAACTTGGAGGATTTCAGGTCGCGGATAGAATGACCGGGTGAACCCCAAGGCGGCCGCCGCCATTCAGTCGCTGTCGCGCATCCGCGTCGCCGAGACGAAGGAGGCCGACGGGTCACGCCGCGTCTGGCACCAGGGAGTGGACGTCGATCTCCTCTCCCACGTGGATTGTGACGGCAAGCTGCAGCGCCAGGAGCTGACGCTCTTCGAGGACTACTTCGTGTGGGGTGTCGGGCAGGGGCTGCGCACCGGGACCACCGCCAGAGGCGTCGGGTCGGCGGCAGCCGGTGCTGCCGAGAACCTCGTGCTCGATTGCGCCGTCTCGCGCGAGCGCCTCGCTGGTGCCGAGGCGGCCCTCAAGGGCTACGGGGGGGATGATCGATACATCCTCCACATTCGACACGTCATCGGGATGCTCCTGCGTGGTCGAGAGGAGCGCGACGAGGTCGTGATCACGGTGATCCGCGAGCTGCCGAGCGAGCTGCAGCTCGAGGCCACCCGGCCGCGGTTCCCGCTGATGCTCATCGTGGGAGTCGCGGTCGCCCTCATCGTCGTTGCCGTTCTCGCGATGCTGCTGTTCTGAGGGGCTGGCCTACTGGCCTTGGCAGTCCTGCTCCGGTCGTTCCGCGCGGCTCGTCTGCAGCCTGCACCCGCCGAAGTCGAGCGCCAACCCCACGGGCCGGGCGAGGAGCAGCGCTGCGGCGCGTCGCCGCAGGGCTTCCAGACTGCATCCCTTCTCGGCGGCCACGTCCACGGCGAGCGCCGGCAGCAGGAAGCTCACCCGCCGCTTGCCGAGGTTCGTCTGGCGGTAGCGAACCTCCAGGAAAACGTCGCGCTGGTAAGCGATGCCCTCCGCCGCCAGCT
>JACRCT010000391.1 GCA_016218885.1 Deltaproteobacteria bacterium
AGCAGTTCGCCCGAGGCCTCGCAGGCTGGTGATGGCGCCATCGGATTGACGGCTTCATCGCTTCTGCGGCCCTTTGGCCGGGGGCCCTCCCTACGTCTGACCGGCCTTGTCCACAAGCAGCTCCAGCTGAGTGCCTACGACCTGGCCGGCCTGTCGCCGGCGCTTGGTTGGCAGCTGTCAGGCCCGCGGTACGGCCTGCAGGGCGAGTATGGCTTCGACTACCGAGCGCTCGGCTGGAGTTCCTTTCTGTTGGCGCACCGCCTGTTCGCCTCGGGATGGGTCAACCTGGAGCGGCTGACGCTCTCCGGCAGCTACTTCGCCCGCTTTGAGTCCTACCAGTCGGATTGGGAGCCGTTCTCGGGGACTCTTCAAGGTGGCGAGGCTCGCGCGGCTCTTCGGTTGGGTCCAGCTCGCGTGGGGGTCGCCTACCATCTCTCGCGCGATTCCGCGAAGACGAGCGAGCTCTCGTGGTGGGAACACGGGCCTCGGGCGGAGCTCAAACTCGGGCTCGGAAGCCGAACCCGCGTGGGCCTCGAGCTCGGTGTCTCCTGGCGCTCCTACAGCGCCGCGAGCGAAACCCTTGGGCTGGCGCGCGCCGACACCTACCTCGATGGCGCGGCACTCGCCGAATACGACCTCTCGGATCATTGGGTCGCCCGCTTTTCCTTGGAGGCGCGGCGCGCCCTCTCCAACGCCTCGTCCTTCCAATACACGAAGCTGGTTCCCACGCTGGGGGTCGGCTACGTGATGGGCTTGTGAGCATGACGCGTGCCCTCGCCCCGCTTGCTGCCGGACTTCTGGGCCTCGCTGGTTCTCTGGGCGCCACGCTCTTCCTCTACCGAGCGGCGAGCATGGCGCTCGATCGCGTCTTGGAGGAACGCCTCAGGGGTGCCGGAGAGACCGCGGTTGGCCTTCTGGGGGCTGGCCAGCCCTCCGGCGAAGCGTTGCGCGCGCTGATGCAGGCCAACGGACTCGAGGGCGCCTACCTCGTCTCTCCGGCGCTCGAGGTGCTGGCGGATGCGACCGGGCCGTCGGGCGTTCGAGCCGATCTGCTTCGGTTGGATGCGACCCGCGCGCGCCTGGCCCTCTCCGGCCAGGCCTCGGTCGCCTTCGGCTACTCGGTGGGCGAGCTGCACGTCGCCACAGCGTTCTTTCCCGTGCCTGGTGCCGACGGATCCATCCGCTCGGTGCTGGTCCTGGAGGCTGGCCAGTCATTCGTCGGGGCACGGCAGACGCTGCATCGGGCGCTGTGGGCGGGAGTCGCGCTCGCCACCCTCGGCGCTCTTGCACTGGCGCTCGCGGCTTGGCGATGGTCGCGTGCTGAGGAGCAGCGGCGCTTGGCCTCAGCCAAAGCTGTGCGCGGCGACGCGCTGGCACGCATGGCCGCGATGGTGGCCCACGAGATCCGCAACCCGCTGGGCATCATCCGCGGAGCGGTAGAGCTGACGCAGGCTCGCGCCAGTGATGCGCTCAGCGAGCGCGACCACGAGGCGCTCAAGGACATCCTCGATGAGGTGGAGCGGCTGCGCAGACTGACCGATGACTTTCTTCACCTCGCTCGCGAACCGGAGCTGTCGCTGACCCCTATCGACTTGGCAGGAGTGGCTCGCGAGGCAGCGGTTGGACTCGAGCGCTCCTATCCCTCCGTGGAGGTTCGGCTGGAGTTGCCCATGTTGATGGTCGATGCCGATCCAGGCCGTCTGCGCCAGGTGTTCGCGAACCTCCTCACCAATGCCGCCCAGGCTGGAGCCCGCTCGATCGCGTTGAAGAGCGAGTCGGCGGACGGATTCGCACGCGTCGAGGTGCGCGACGACGGAGTCGGCATCGATCACGCGGTGCGCGCGCAGTTGTTTGACCCCTTTGTATCCGCGCGCCAGGGCGGAACCGGCCTTGGCTTGGCCATCTCGCGTCGCCTCGTCGAGCGGCACGGTGGCACCCTCACGCTCATGGCCGGGGACGGTCCGGGCGCGGCCTTCGAGCTGCGGCTCCCTCTGTCCTCACGCAAATAGGATCGACTCCCCATGGCTCGTGTTCTGGTCGCCGATGACGAACTCAAGCTGGGCAAGCTGGTAGCCCAGATGCTGGAGCTGGACGGGCACACGGTCGCGAGGGTCGGAAGTGGCAAGGAGGCGCTCGCTCGGCTCGTGGAGTCGACCTTTGACGTGGTGGTCACCGACCTCCGAATGCCCGACGTCGACGGGCTCGCGGTACTGCGATCGGCACGGGCGTGCGCCCCGGCGCCGGACGTCGTGCTGATGACCGCCTTCGGGACGACCGCGAGCGCAGTCGAGGCCATGAAGGCGGGAGCCGCTGACTACGTGGTCAAGCCGTTCTCGATGGACGAGCTGCGAATGCGCGTAGGTCGCCTCGCGGCCGCGCGCAGCGTCGAGCGTCGAGGCGAGCGGCTTCTGGCGCAGCTCACACCCGACCTCGTCGCGATCAGCCCGGCTATGAAGACCGCGTTGGCGGCGGCGAAACAGGTGGCGGCCACCGACGCGACGGTGCTGCTCGTCGGAGAGAGCGGCACCGGCAAGACCCAACTGGCCCGGTTCATCCACTTCCAAAGCAAGCGGGCGGGCGGACCGCTGGTCGAGGTCCACTGTGCAGCTCTGCCGGAGACCCTGCTCGAAGGCGAGCTGTTCGGGCATGAGAGGGGGGCGTTCACGGGAGCGACCCAACGCAAGGCTGGGCACCTGGCAGCCGCCGAGGGCGGCTCGATCTTCCTCGATGAGATCGGGGAGATCTCCGCCGCTACGCAGGTCAAGCTGCTGCGCTTCCTACAGGAGCGCAGCTTCGTTCCGCTTGGCTCGACAGAGACTCGCAAGGTCGACGCGCGGGTGATCTCAGCGACAAACCGGGACCTCGACGAGGCGGTGCGCGAGGGTGCGTTCCGCGAGGACTTCTTCTATCGGTTGAACGTCTTCGCGATCCGCGTTCCCCCGCTGCGCGAGCGGCGCGAGGACATCTTGCCCATCGCCGAGCGCTTCCTGGCAACACGCGGGCTGCCTCCGGAGAAGCTCTCTGCCAGCGTTGGCTCGCGACTGCTTGAGCATCCTTGGCAGGGGAACGTTCGCGAGCTCGAGAACGCGCTCGAGCGCGCCCTGATCCTCGCGGGTGAGTGCGAGATCCGTCCCGAGCATCTAACTGCGCCCCCTGCGAACTCGCGAGCACGCGGTCCAGGCGACCTGCTCTCCGAGGGGTTCAGCCTTGATGCCTTCGAGCGCGATCTGATCCACGCCGCGATCGAGCGGGCGGGCGGCAACAAGACGCAGGCGGCCAAGCTCCTCGGGATCACCCGCAGGCGGCTCTACTCTCTCCAGGCGAGCCTGGAGTCGGAGGGCGACCGTGAATAGGGCCGAGCCCCAACCGACCTGCGGAGTTCTGGCTGTGGGGTGGCCTCCGGACGTCAAGCCTGCCAGCCACGCTGCCGCTGCCGATATCGCTGAGCCGATAGCTGGCGACTCGCGCGCCACAGCGACCTGCGGCCGACTCGCGTCACAGTGTGGCAAGGAAGGTCACACCGGCTCGCAGAGGCATGAAGGTCGCTGGGCCGGGCAGAACTCCGGGGGGTTCCGGGTTGATGGGGCTTCGCGGGTCAGAAGGAGCGAATGCAGAGGAAGGAGGCAAGCATGCGATTGATCCTCGCTGTCATGGTCGCGGTACTGGTCGGAATCGGGTGTGGCGAGAAAGACGAAGCAGACCCGCATGGGCACGACTTGGACGGTATGGATGCGGCGGTTGGTGCCCAGGCGGACGCGGGGGCCGCGACCCCCAGCGACGCTGGTGCTTCCCTCGCAGTCGAAGTTGGAGCGCCCTGCGTCTCGTCAGCCGAGTGTCCGAGTGGCGGATCGGGCTCTCCCGCATGCCTGACTGAGTGGCCGGGTGGCTACTGCGCGGTCGAAGGCTGCACCGACCACGGGCACGACTGCCCGAATGACCCGGGCCAGGGCTCGACTGCAAGCACTGGCGCCAAGTGCGTCATCGCCCCGACGGCGCGATGCCTCGATCTGTGCGTCAGCAACCTTGATTGCCGGGCCGGCTATGCGTGCTTGGCGAAGCCGGATTCCTCTGGTCACGGAACAGCGAAGGTCTGCGTTCCCGAGTAGGCCTTCCCGAAGGCTCTACACGTGGCGCTGGGGAGCGGGGCCCCGGCAATCCTGCCGGGCATTGGCACGCATCTCGCAGAGTTGCCACCACCGGAATGCGAGCTAGCCCTTGTTCGTTGCGTGTTTCGTAGCCAAGGTGGCAGAAGCCAGATGAGCAGTCAGCGAGTGCCAACCCACAGGCTGGCCGCTGCGGCTGAAAGACGAT
>JACRCT010000384.1 GCA_016218885.1 Deltaproteobacteria bacterium
GCTGGAGTCGGCCTGGCGTCGACGCTCTTCGCCGCAATCACTGCGAGCGCCGGCTCCGGCGCTGGATCAGCCTTTGCGAGGACCACCGCGGCCGGCGTCGGAGTGGGCGCAGGCGCCGGGGGCACCAGCGGAGCCAAGGCCGATTCCTCCAACGCAGCATCCGGCCCCGCTACCATCACGACCGGCGAAGGCTTGGGGTAGTCGATCTTCTGGGGCTGGGGCTGCCCGTGCCGGCCGTACCAGAACGCCAGCCCTGCCGCAGCCGCCGCCAGGGGCAACGCGATCAGCCAGGGAGAGGTCGTCTTCGCCGGTCGCGACGCAGCCCCATGCTCGTCCTCTCGCCTGGGCCTGGGAGTGGCGACCCGCTCGGGAGCCGGGGCGCGAGCGATGGCCGGCGGCGCGTTGGGAGCTACGGATGGCGCGGTCGGCGATGGGGGCGCCTGCAGCGGAGCCGGCGTTGCGGTCGGCGCGGCGACCGGTGCTTGCTCGGCGGCAGAGGCAGGAGCCAAAGCTGGGACGGGTGCTTGGGACGCGGCTTCCGGGACCGCCGCCGGATTGCCCACGGGCACATCCACTGGCGGCGCCGCAGGTTGCCCGACGTCCGCCGCTGGCGTGGCGGCGACCGGAGCCTCCTCGATCGCCGCAGCCACCGGCAAAGGCACGACCGCCACCTTCCTGGCCACCGGAGGCGGAGGCTTGGGCGGCGCGGCCAGCTTGAGGCCCTTGCGCACGACCCATTCCTGGATGCCGTTCTCCAGCTCCCGTCGGCGAGCAGCGCGCGCGTCGTCGCTGCAGAAGGACCGGTCGAGGAACGCGGCGAGCTCGGCATGGTCCGCAAGCTCACCCATCGCCTCTTCGATCGCTTCGCGGAACGCCTGCGCCGTGGGGTAGCGCAGGGGCCCCTTCTTGGCCATCGCCTTGCCGATGATCGGCCGCAGGATCGGCGGGACGTATTCGGAGTTGAGCAGCGGCGGCTGCTTGTTGAGCACCGCCTTGTCGAAGTCCTTCTCACCCTCGAAGGGGACGACCCCCGTGAGCAACTCGTAGAGGATGACGCCGAGCAGGTAGACGTCGGTCTGCGCGGTGACGGCGTCGCGCCCCCCGAGGATCTGCTCCGGTGCGCAGTGCAGGCGCCGGCCCATCACCCGCTTGCCGCCCATCTCCTTGGGCGCCACGTTGAGCGCGCCGTAGCCGGAGACCTTGGTGACCCCCGAATAGGAGACGAGCAGCGTCTCGGGTCGCAGGTCGCCATGGACGAGCGGCGTGCCGTCCTCGTTGCCGGCCAGGTGCGCATACTGGACGCCCAGCGCCGCATCTGCCGCCACCCTCGCCGCGAGGTTGCTCGGAAGGCGCTTGCTCACGTCCAGCACGCGACGCAGCGACTCGCCGTCGGCGAACTCCACGACGCGGGCCTGCCCCTCCTCCACCTCGATGAGGCCGTGCACGCGCACGACGTTGGGGTGGTCGAGGCCTGCCGCGCGGGAGGTGTCACGACGCAGCTGCTCGACGAGCTCCGGGTCGGAGAGCACCCGCTCCGGAACCCAGATCAGAGCGCAGGGACTGGCCTCCCCGTCGGTGATCTTCAGTCCGAGGAAGGCACGAGAGCCTTCCCCTGAGAGCAGCGGTCCGAGAGCGACGTAGCGAGTCCCCATGGCGCGCAGATGCTAGCGGGTGGGGCCCTCGCTTGGGAAGGGTGGCCGGCTCGGAAGCCGCTGCTCCCATGCGGCAGCCTCAGAAGGCAAAGCTCGCCCCCACCATCGCGCCGCCCTGGGTCGGGGCTGCGGCCAATCCCATCAGCTGGAGCGCTGGAGGCTCGTCGGCCTGGGCGCTACCGGCAGGGTGGAGCCTGGCCTTGTTGCGGCCCATGGTGCCGAAACCCACCCCCGCGCCCACCGCGGCGAAGGTGATGCCTGCGCCTGCGGCGATGAGCCCGCCGACGACGAGCGCCTGGCGCGTGGTGACATCGCCGAATAGGCTGCGGTCCCGGGAATCGGTGAGGCTGGAGATCGCGCCAATCAGCGCGACCTCGACGCCCACCAGCGCCACCGGGATGCCGACGGCTAGCCCGACGATGGCCAATGCCAGCCGTCCTCCCTTGCGCTTGTCGATCTTGACCACCGAGGGCGCCGCGGGAAAGCGCAGGTTCTGGCGGAAGGAGGCATCTCCCAGCACACGCACGCGATGCTTGCCCGGCGTGACGACCAGGTCGCACGGCGTCTGGCAGGCAGGGCCCTCGTCGACCGAGACCGCGAACCTCGTGCCGTCCCTCTTGGCCTCGAAGTGGACCGGGAAGCCCTGGAGCGGCTGGAGCGGAGGAGGCAGATAGCCCTGCATCGGCGGGTCCTGAGCAGGCTCGGACGGCAGAGGCGGAGGAAGAGGGACCGCCACGGGCTCGGCCGGCAGAGGCGCATCGGGCTGGGCCACGACCTGGCCCGGGACACACGTCTCTCCGTAGAGAGCCAGGCCGGCCGGACACTGTGGCATCCCGACGCAGGCTGATCGCTCGGCCGAGAAGGATTGCTGCGGCCAGCAGCAGTGAAGACCGTCGACCGCGACGAGGCCGTAGGGACAGCCCCGCTGGGCGAGCCCAACCGCCGGCCAGGCGGCCAGGCACAGGGTGGCGATCCACCAACGCATTACGTTCTCCCGTTCGGCCCGGCGGGGACGTTAGCACAGCCGGGCGAGCGAGCCGGTCTTCAGAAGCTGAACGTCGCCCCTGCCATCGCGCCGCCCAGGGCGGGAGAGGCGCCGAGCCCGACGAGCTGCACGGGCGCCACCTCGTCGCCGCGCTCGCTGGAGGCGACCTCCAGGACGGCCTTGTTGCGTCCGGCGAGCTTGAAGCCGACCACCGGCCCGACTACGGCGAGGGTCACGCCCCCAATCAGCATGCCGATGAAGACCGGCTTGTAGGTGCTGGCAGACTCGCGCAGCGAGCGGTCCGCGGTGCCGCCGTCGGTGATGGCCACGGTCGTCGCGGTACCGATGGCGCCCACCACCGCCACCGGGATGCCGACCGCCAGGCCGACGACGCCGAGGGCCACGCCCCCGCCCCTGCGCTTGTCGATCTTCACCACGCTGGGGGCAGCGGGAAAGTTGAAGCGCTCGCCAAAGGAGGCAGCGCCCTCGAAGCGGAGCTTGTGGCGCCCCGGAGCGACCTGCATCTCGCAGGGCGTCCTGCAGGTGACCCCGTTGTCGAGCAGGACCGTGAAGTCGTCACCACGCCGCGCTTCGAAGCGCGCCACGTAGGTGGGAGCGGGTTGGGCCGGGGGCGGCAGGTAGGCGGGCACCGGGGGAGGAGGGGGAGGAGGCAGCACAGCGGCCGGCTGAGCAGGAGCGGCGGCGGGCAGCTGGGAGGCGGCCGAGGCGACGACGCAGGTCTCGCCAAAGGGCACCAGGCCCGCCGGGCATTGCGGCGCGCCCGCGCATGCCTGACGCTCGAGCGCATAGCCCTGACCCGGCCAGCAGCAATGGGAGGCGTCGACCTGGATCAGCCCATAGGGGCAGACGATCTGGCCCTGAGCCATGGCCACACCCGGCAAGACGATCGAGACCGAAAGCGCGAAGAGGAGCGGGCGCATGGAAGCCTCCTGGGAGCCCGGTTGATTACCACAAGCCCAATAGGCCCGCTTGAACCCCACGCGCGCACGGCGTTACCTTCACGCCGGCCATGGAAGAGCTCGACGTCCGCCAGCGCGAGATCCTCAGACTGATCGTCCAGGCGCATATCTCGACGGGCGACCCGGTCGGAAGCACGACCCTCGCCGGGCGCGATCTGCAGGTCTCCTCGGCGACGGTGCGCGCGGTGATGGCCGATCTCGAGGAGCTCGGCTTTCTCGAGAAGCCCCACACCTCGGCCGGCCGCGTCCCCACCGACCGCGGATACCGGTACTACGTGGACACGCTGGTGCAGCTGCGCCCGCCCTCCCGCCCGGAGCGCGAGCTCATCGAGCGCAGCCTGCCTCAGACCCGCGACGCCGACGAGACGCTGCGCGAGACCACCCGGCTGCTCTCGTCCCTGACCCATCACGCCGCGGTGGTGACCCTGCCCGGGCTCTCGCAGGTCCCGCTGCAGCGCATCGAGCTCGTGGCGCTCAAGGACCACCGCGTCCTGGCCATCCTGGTCGCCCGGTCCGGAGTGGTGCGCAACCTCCTGCTCGTCGACGTCCCCTCCAGCGCCGAGGAGCTCAGCCGGGCTGCCGGCATCCTCAACGAGCTGCTGCAGGAGGCCTCGCTCGAGGCCGTCCGCGAGCGCCTGGCTGCCGAGCTGGCCCGCGA
>JACRCT010000024.1 GCA_016218885.1 Deltaproteobacteria bacterium
CTCGAAGGCGTCGGCGTCTCCCACGGTCTCCCAGTCCTCGACGGGCTCGATGGCGGTATTGCCGACCAGCACCGCCGTCACGGGGTCCTGGGCGCCGGCGTCGGGTCCAGCTGGAAGCGCGGCGTCGGGACCGGCTGGGCGTCCGGCGTCGGGACGGCGCTTTGATCCCCGGACCTCATCGGCGCTCTCCCCAGTGAGGGAGCCATCGTCCTCGATGCCGACTTCGCACCCCATCGCGACCACGAGAACCAAGCTCGCCAATCCTCGTCTCATCGTGCTTCCTCCCGGGCATTCAGCGTGGGCGTCGGCTGCGCCATCACCGGTCCTGCTCTGGTGGGGGTTGCCGCTTAGCGTGCGTCCAGGGGAGCAGCAAGTACCGCGCCGGAGACTCGTTCCTGCTTCTCTGCGACTGGGCAGGGAAAGGATCCACGGTCTCGCAGGCGCGGAAATGGGGTGGCGAATCTCCAGGTAGCGGGGAGCGCTGTCACCACCCTGGGCGCAGAAACCGCGGCGGTGCTCGCCAAGGGCCTCCACTCACTTCGGGCGCGTCACTGCATCCGGAGCACCGACTCTGACTCAACAAGCCGCGCAGAGTCCATCGGGGCTGCTGCTCACCACGCACATCCAGATGCACATGATGACTCCCCCTTCCCCGCTTGTCGGGGAAGGGGCCCGGGGATGAGACGACCAGATCGCTCCGGCTTTCTAGGGCAGCTCCACCCCTTGGCGCGTCGTCCCGATCCTCACCGCGTCGAAGTAGAGATCGGTCACCTCGAACATCCCCTTGGCGCGGTAGGAATTGATGAAGAAGCCCACCGCCGACTGGGTTGAATGCATCGTCTGAGTCATCAGCTTCGTGCAGTTGCAGGCGCTGAAGGTGATGGGCTGCTTGTCGACCCAGGCTTCGACGAAACCTCCGCCGCTCACGGTGTTGGCGAACTTCTTGTGGACCAGGAAATCGACCCAGCGGCCCTTGACCAGCGGCATGTGCCAGGGCTTGTCCTTGCCGTACTGAACGCCGCGTCCCATCGCGAACGAGTCGACTCCGCCCAGGAAGTTGATGTCCCAGCCGATCGAGGGGGACCCGTCCCAGGGCGGTCCGTAGTCCTGCTGGAACAGCATCCAGGACCCGTTGGGGCACGAGCCGCTGCCGCAGGCGATCCCCGGGAAGTTGGTGGGAACGTAGACCGACCACGCCTGCCACACCTCGTCGCCCGGACGGAAGAGGGTGAGCGAGGTGGAGAGCTGCGCCCGCGGGTTATCGGTGGAGGTGCAGGGCGAGACGTCGCTGTTGAGCACGTGGAAGCGCGCGGCGTAGGTGCCCTGACGCGGCGCGGGAGCTCCGGCGGGCGCGTTCGCCGCGGAGTAGACCGAGATGCGTCCCGGCTGGCACTGCTCGATCTGCGACCACTGGCGGACCAGGTCGCCGGTCTCGAAGTCGCCGGTGAACAGCAGCCTTCCGGGCGAGCTGCAGCCGCCCGCCCCGTCGCACGTCGTTCCCGCGGCGCAGGAATAGGCGATTCCGGCGCAGGTTCCGGCAGAGCACGCGTCGTTCTTGGTGCAGGCATTCTTGTCGTCGCAGGCCGTGGAATACGCCTTGTGCTGGCAGGAGGCGCCGCAGCAGCTCGCCACCGTCCCGTTCGCCGCCCCGTCGTCGCAAGCCTCACCCGACTCCTTGACGCCATTGCCGCATGCCGCCTGCTGGCAGATGCCGCCGTGGCAGGTTCCTCCCGTACAAGCGCTTCCGTCGGCCGCCACGGTGACCGTGCACCCGGTCTCGTTGGCGTTGCACACGCTCGCCACCTGGCAGGCGCCGGGCATGCACTGCGTGCAGTCGAAGGGGATCGCCGCCAGATAGTCGATCTCGATCTTGTTGGAGCTGGAATCAGTGTTGCGGTTGGAGTCGGCGACCTGGACGTAGAGCGCCGTCTTCCCCGCGGGGATGGACAGCGCCTGGCGGCAGGTCTTGAACGAGGTGGCCGACGAGGTCAGGGTGCAGAAGCCGGTGAAGGGACCGCTCGCGCTGAAGGACCAGCCGAAGCTGAAGTTGTCGCCCGAGCTCGAGGTCCGCCGGGCCACCACTTTGAGGGTGGCGGGGCCGGAATAGCCGTCGAGGGGCAGCCCCCAGGTCTGGAGCAGGACCATCGTCTTCTGGTAGGAGGTCTCCGCGATCTGCTCCACCGCCCCGTCGAGCGCCTGAGTCCGCAGATAGCTCCCGCTCGACCTCGTTCCCGGAGAAGTGGCCTCGACGGTCGCCACCAGGTGGCCCTGGGCGTTGGTCTGCGGGAACTGGTCGCTGCCCGCCTCGTCGACCTCGCCTTCGACGACCTCACCCGCGCAGCCAGCGACGCCAAGGGCCAGTGCCAGCCCTAAGAGCGCCCGACGCAAGCCTGCTCGCGGAGCTTCGCCTCGCCAATTGCCTTGTGAATGCATGCTTGCCCCTTACGAGTCGCAGGGCCCAACGCTAGGTCCGGCCCCGTTCGGAACTACGGTTCTTGCTCAATCGAGATGTTGCTGCCCTTCGGCCGCCTGCGAGATGACTGCCTCACCCATATGACGAACGCTCGGGGCGCCTCCAAGTCGCGTTCGCTTTAGCGCGCGAGCCTGCCTCGGGCGCCCATCGCCTGGGTCTTTCGAGGGCCGCGACACGAAGAAGCACTGGACATTCAAGAGGTTGGGGACGGGCACCCTCGAGACCGACCGGTGGGCTATCCTTCGCGACCTGCTCTGGAGGCGCGCCCGATGACGACCACGCTCTACGTCTACACCGGCACCGGCAACTCGCTCTGGGCTGCCCGGACTCTCGCTGCGAGCCTCCCGAACGCCGAGGTGGCCGCCATGGCACACCACCGCGAGGGCCCGGTGCGGCCGGCCGCGGACGTCGTCGGCCTGGTCTTCCCGGTGCACATGTGGGGCATCCCGCACCGCCCGTTGGAGTTCGTCCGCCGCCTCGAGCTCGCCCCGACGACGTACCTCTTCGCCGTGGCCGTGAACGCCGGGCAGGTCTCGCGCACCCTCGTCCAGCTGCGCGAGGAGCTCGCCGCGCGCAGCCTGAGGCTCAACGCCGGCTACTCGCTGGAGATGCCCTCGAACTACATCCCGTGGGGCGGCCCCGGCCCCGCTGAGGAGATGGAACGGCGCTTCGGGGCGGCCCGGACCAAGCTCGCCGACATCGCACAGCGCACCGCCCGGTGCGACCAGGGTCCCATCGAGCAGGGCCCGCTCTGGCAGCGGGTCGCCTTCACCGGCATCTACAAGCTCACGTTCGGCAAGGTGCCGACTCTGGACCGCGGGTTCCACGTCGACGAGCGCTGCAACGGCTGCGGCACCTGCGAGCGGGTCTGCCCGTCGGGCAACGTCGCGATCGTCGGCGGCAGGCCGCGCTGGTCCGGGCGCTGCGAGCAGTGCCTGGCGTGCCTGCAGTGGTGCCCGTCGAAGGCGCTGCAGTACGGGAAGAAGACCTCGCGCTACGAGCGCTACCACCATCCCGAGGTACGACTCGCGGACGTCGTCGCGATGGCCCGGCCGGCGAAGGGCTGAGGCTGCCCGCTCGCGCAGAGTCAGCCGCCAACTGGCATTCGCACTGCCGCCCTCGTCGCAGGGTGCTCGCCCGATGGATCGCGGCGGGTCGAAGCAGCGCCTACCCGCGGGGACGCCGAGCGCTACCAGCCGAAGAGCGCGGACCAAGTCGTGACAGAGACCGAGGGCGCTGGCACGAAGCTCGTGCTCGAAGTCAGCGCGCCTGCTCCCACCAGTGCGCCGTGGGGACCATGAGCAGGGGCTCGAAGGGCTCGCCCGGAGCTGGGAAGGCCACGCGCACCCCCGCCTGCTCTGCCTCGCGCGCGAGGACCTCGCCCGGGAGGTACCAGGCATGGAGGCCGAGGTCGAAGGTCGCCCAGTGGATGGGCAGCAGGAGCCGGCCCCGCAGCATCGCGTGCGCGCGCAGCGCGTTGGTCGGCCCGAGGTGGATGTCTCCCCACAAGGGATTTGAGGCGCCGATCTCCAGCAGGGTCAGGTCGAACGGCCCTTCGCGCCGGCCGATCTCGGCGAAGCCGTCGAAGAGGCCGCCGTCGCCGCCGAAGAAGGCGCGGTGCACCCTCCCCTTGATGACCCAGGCCGCCCAGAGCGTGGTGTTTCTCTCGAGGGTGCGTCCGGAGAAGTGGCGCGCTGGGACCGCGACGAACGTCAGGCCCGCGACGGAGGTCTGCTCCCACCAGTCGAGCTCGCGTATCCGCTCGGGCGCCACTCCCCACTTCTCGAGGTGAGCCGCGACGCCCAGGGGGACGACGAAGGGCACGCTGCCCTTGGCGAGCTCCCGGATGGTGGACCAGTCGAGGTGGTCGAAGTGGTCGTGCGAGATGACCACCGCGTCCAGGGGCGGTAGCTGCTCGAGCGCGACCGCCGGCGGGGAGAAGCGCTTGGGGCCCAACAGGGCGGTCGGCGAGGCGCGGTCAGCGAAGATGGGGTCGGTCAGGATGCGCCGCCCCTCCAGCTCGAGCAGCACCGTCGAGTGCCCGATCCAGGTCACGCGGATGGCCGACGCCGGGGGCCTCGCGAGCACCGCAGCGGTGTCGGTCGCGACCGGGAGCGGCTTGTGCGGCACGGTCTCCGCGTCGCTGCGGAACCAGGCCGCCAAAACGTCCCCGGTGCTCGCCTTGGTCACCTCGGTCGCGAGGGGATTGACGAATTGGCCGTCCTTGAAGTTCGGCGATCGGCGGTAGTGCTCCAGCCGCGCCGCGTGCATGTTCGCGCCCAGGGCGCTGCAGCCGCTGGCGCCGAGCAGCGCCACCGCCACCACCAGGCAGAGTCGCTCCGGGCGCACGCTAGCCGGCCTCGTCTTCCAGGAAGCGCCGGGACAGCTTCGCCGCGAGCCAGATGGGCGCGAACCGGACGGAGAGGGCGAGGACCCAGTTCTTGAAACCGGCGATCTTCAGGCGGGTTCCGGCGTGCAAGGCTTCGAAGCCAGCCTCTGCCACCCTCATCGAGGACATCGCGCCGGCGCGGAACAGCCGGGACTTGGAGACACCGGCCGCGTCGCCGAAGGCCGTCGCCGTCGCTCCGGGGCACAGGCACGTGACGCGCACACCAGTGCCGGAGAGCTCCTCGCCCAGCGCGACCGAGAAGGAGGACACGTAGGCCTTGGTCGCGCAGTACACCGCCATCAGCGGGCCGGGCTGGAACGCGGCGGTCGAGGCGATGTTCAGGATGCCACCGCGCCCGCGGCGGGCCATCTCGGGGGCGAAGAGGCGGCACAGCTCGGTGAGCGCCACCGCGTTGAGCTGGAGCATCTGGGTCTGGCGCGCCGCGTCGAGCTCCACGAACGGCCCCCTGAGCCCGAAGCCGGCGTTGTTCACGAGGGTCTCGACCTGCACCCCGTCCGCCTGGAGCTCCCGATAGAGCCGCTCCGCCGCTCCGGGCTCGGTGAGGTCCACGGCGCAAACCTGGGCGCGGATCTTGTGCCGCTCGGAGAGCTCCTGGGCCAGGCCCTCGAGCCGCTCCTTGGAGCGCGCGACCCGGATCAGGTCGCGCTGGTGGCGGGCGAAGACCCGGGCGAGGTCAGCGCCGATTCCGCTGGACGCTCCGGTGATGAGGACGGCGCCGGGGCGCGCTTCGGTCTCTGTCATGGTCGGCCTCCAGGGGTTCGGGGGCAGGCGCTTCGATTCCGCGCAAGAGCGCGCGGAGCAGGGCCCGCAGCTCGGTGTCGAAGTCGAGGCGAAACGCGGCGAGCTCCGGAGAGGCGAGCACCGCCGCGACCGCGGAGGCTGGCCGGGCGATCTGCCCCAACCCGGCGATCAGGGCGTGCAGGCGCACCAGCAGCAGCATCCCCCCGCCGGGCCCCAGGAACGGCAGCTTGCGCTCGAGGGCCGCGCCGGCGCGCTCGAGGCGCCCCAGGAGCCACAGCTTGAACTCGCGGATGCGACCGCCGGGGAGGTTGTGCTCGAGGATGGTGCCGAGGATGACCAGGAGCCCCACCGCGGCCTCGTCAGCGACGATCGTCTCGCAGAGGATGTCCGCCGCGGCCGCGCTCCCCAGCGGCGAGGGCTGAGCCGAGAAGCGCCGCTCGAGCTCGTCGAGCCAGGCCTCGAGCCGCGCCTCGAGGAGCGCCAGCAGCAGCGCCTCCTTCGTCGGGAAGTAGAGGTACAGCGTCCCTTTGGCCAGCCCGGCCTGGCTCGCGACGCCGGACATCGTCAGCGTGTCGAAGGTCGACCTCGCCCAGAGCGTACCCGCGGCCTCGAGGATGACCCGCCGCCTTCCCTCTTTGTCCTCCGGTCTTCGCGCCCGCTGCATAGCTGACCTCGGGCCAGTTATTAACTGACCGCGGGTCATCCGTCAACGTGCCGTCACCTCCCTGATCGGCGTTCGGCGTGGTCGCCGCTCCCCAGCAAGCCGCTGTCGTCCGCGGCGCGCCAGAGCCGAAACACCGGTCGTTCCGCCGCCGTCTCGCTGCGCTTCACGGACATCGACCAGCGCATGAGCCTGAAGCTGCTTAGCGCGTTGGGGAAGACGGCCGGTCCGTTCGAACGGACTGGTATCGACGAGGCACATTTTGCCGGCGGCGAGTGGCGAGGGCGAGGGCGAGGGCGGCCAGTCCCACGGCAAGGACCTCGCTCGTCGCTTGCGTGGCGAAGCAGCCACACCCTTCGGAGAAGTACAGGATTCGGGTCCCCCCGTCCTGAAACACATCTGCGCCCTCAGAGCCTGCGTCGCCCCCGTCCGTGGAGAGAGAGCTTCCGTCCGCCGGGCCCCGCACATCCGGGCTTCCCTCTCTTGCGTCGGCGGAATCCGAGCCTGCGTCGCCCGGACAGCCCGCGTCCACCGATCCCATCTCCGAGGCCGCCCACCCATTTCCGGGCCCACCAAAGATGCCCAAGTCGGAACGGGCGGCGCCTAATCCTGGCGGCTGGTCGGCGTCCTCCAGAGCGGGTGAACCATGGTCGACCGCCGCAGCGCACGTGCGCAACGTGTAGACAACGGCGGAGGCCTCGCGCTGAGCGTTGTCACTCACGAACGGAGCCGGGCCCAGAAAGCCATGGAGGTCCTGCCCGGTGGCCTGCCAGTCCGCGAAGGACTCGGAGGCGGTGAAGGACTGCGACCCCAGCACGTATTGGTTGTAGTCCGCGTCGAGCGTCGCCCGCGCCGCGGTTGGCATCTCCACGACCGTCGCCGCGGAGCTCCGAAAGATGTTGTTCTCGAGAGCGAGGTTGAGCGTCTCCTCGTTGGCCAGGATTCCGCTCCAGGTCCACTCGTCGAGGACGTTGTTGCGAATGATCGCGTCCGGGCTCAGGACGGTCATCCCCTGGCCCCCGATGTCGATCAGGAGGTTGTTTTCGATGAGGGCTCCCGCCCCCCCTTCGAACGAGGGATAGACACCCGACCGCTGCACGATGTTGCGCCGAACAATCGGGGAAAGCGCGGTGTCCGCAATGACGATTCCGTGGATATGAGTATCGACCACCACGTTGTCGGTGATCAGCAACTCAAGCGAGGTCCCTTCGCTCGCGATTCCGCTGTGATCGGCGATGCGTTCAATCCGATTACCTGAAACCGTGGTCTTGGCCGAGGTAGAAACCACGATGCCCTTTTCATTCACGTCGTGAACATGATTCCCCCTCAGCACGACGCTGTCGCAGGCGGACAGAAAGATCCCGCGGCGGCCGGAAGTGAGCTCGAAGCCTTCGACGAGGAGATTGCTCGAGGAGCTGATGGAGAGCGAAGACGCGCTGGCGGGCACGCTCTCCTGCGCACTCCCGCGGGCGTCCAGAATGACGGTTCCTTCGGCGAGCAGCTCAATCGGCTGCGCCGAGGTCCCGTTGATCCCGCTGACCTGGACCGGTCCGAAGTAGGTGCCCGCCTCGGTCACGATTCGCGTTCCCGGGCTGGCACCACTCAGAGCGGCGACTATCCCTGCCGAACCCTGCGCCGAGGTCACCCGCACCTCGGACTGGGCCCAACCTTGGCTCGGCAGGGCAGCGGCGAGAAGCCACCCGGCGACAAGGGCATCGCGCATCTGGTGGCGAGGCCTCAATCCCGCGAGCTCGCGAGGATTTCCCCACCCGCACTGCCTGGTTCGTGGCGCATGGCAGCATGCTAGCGTCCGCCCGAGAGGCCGTTCAAGCGACCCCTTGGCGGGAGGGCGGCCTTGGCTGGGAAGGATCAGCGAGCGCCATTCACTCCACTCCGGTCATCCCGAGCGTAGCTCCGGCTGCGCAGCGGTGGGAGCGGATTGGCCACGAGGTCCCTGTCGCTCCCGGCTACGGGGCTCCGTTGCGCCGAGCCTGCGCCGCGGCCTCGGGAAGGCGGTAGCGGACCCGGACCTCTCCGTAGTCGGCAGCCACCGTGGCGAGACGGGAGCCGTTGGCTCCGCGCGGGACGACCGCGAAATGCAGGTCGCCCTGGAACGGGAGCGCTTGGAGGTCGACCGGAAGTAAGACCTCGGAACGCAGATCTGCGACCGCATCGACCGGCGCGTCGTTGTGCCCCAGCGCCAGCTCCCGCCAGCCGCCGCCGAACCAGGCCCACAGCGCCGCGCCCTCGAGGCCGGCACCCTGGCTCTCGCCGTGCCCTCCCGCGACGAACCAAGGAGTCACCGAGAGCAGCTCCGTGCCCTGCGGCAGCCCCGCGGCGCCGATGGCCGCCGACATCACCAGCCCGGGCCGCATCGACGGACCGTAGTCCAGCTCCCAGAGGCGGGCGTCGAACCGAGGAAGGCCGCCGGACAACAAGGTGCGCCCGCGGGCGGCGTCGAACACCGCGGCGTGCGCATAGCGTGCGGTGGGGCTCCCCGCGCCTTCCGGGTCGGCCGGTGCGCGGCGTGCCCAGCTCGTCCCGTCCCATTCCCAGAGCTGCTCCAACAGGGAGTTGCCCTCCGCCACGCCTCCGTGGAGCACCAGCCGGCCGCGGACTTCATCGAACGCCACGGCATGGAAGGAGCTCGCCGGCGGGTGGCCGTCCCCCTCGGGATCGCTGGGCTGCACGAGTCTCCAGCTCGCCCCGTTCCACTCCCAGGTCTCGGCCGAAAGCGCCGTCGAGGCGCCCACGCCGCAGACGCCGCCAAACAGCACCGTCCTCTGGCGCAGGCGGTCGTAGACCAGGGCCATGTCCGAACGCGCCGACGGGTTGCCGTCGCCCTCGGGATCCGACGGCGCGATCTGGGTCCAGGAGGTGCCATTCCACTCCCAGGTCTCTCCACTGGGAGCCGCGGTGCCGGAAGGACGTCCCCCGAAGAGGACCGTTCTACGGCGCGCGGGGTCGAAGACCATCTTGTGCCCCAGGCGCGAAGACGGCCCGGCCACCACGAGCCTCCTCCAGCTGGCTCCGTCCCACTCCCAGGTGTCGCCCAACCCTGTGTTGGCGAAGTCGGTCGTGCCGCCGAACAGCACCAGCCTCGCTCGCACGCTGTCGAACGCCATACCGAAGCGCTGGCGCGGCGGCGGGCTGCCGTCGTGCTCCGGATCGGTGGGGGTGAGCACGGTCCACCCCGAGCCGTCCCAGGCACGCAGCTCGTCGAGGACCGCCCAATTCGACAGCACGCCCCCGAACATGAGCACCCGGCCTCGCGCCTCGTCGAAGGCCAGCTCCTGGCCATAGCGGGCCCCCCAGCCGTCGGGATCCTGCCCGCATCGGCGCTCCCGCCAGCTCGCTCCGTCCCATTCCCAGACATCGCCGAGGAGGCTGTTGCCGTGGAAGCCTCCGAAGAGGACCACTCGCCCCCGAAGCGCGTCATAGGCCATGGCGTGCGAGCCACGCGAGTCCGGATTGCCGTCGCCCTCGGGGTCGGCAGGCGTCACCCTGCGCCAACTCGCCCCGTCCCACTCCCAGGTGTCGCCCAGCATCTCCGACTCACCCCCGCCGAACAGCACCACCTTCTCGCGAACGCCGTCCCAGGCCATCGCATGGTTCCTGCGCGCAGAGGGGTTGCCGTCTCCCTCGGGGTCGAG
>JACRCT010000385.1 GCA_016218885.1 Deltaproteobacteria bacterium
CCCCGGCTGCGCGGACGACGTGGGCCTCCCGGACAGGTCCACCAGCGCCTCGATGGCCAGTCCCGCCTCGTTCATGCCGCTGACCGGGAAGCCCGGTCCAACGGTGGTGAGGGTGAGGCTCGCGTACCGCGACGTCCAGGTGTCTTGGGGCGAGCCGTCGGCGAAGAGCAGCGAGCGCGTGCGGCCGCGCTCGTTCCAGACGATCCATCCCTCGCCGGTAATCCAGTCGAACCCCTTGGCGACGAGGTGGCCTTCGGGCGTCGAGGCCAAGAACGCAGTGCAGGCCCGACACTGGGCCGGGCCTCCAATGTCCACGAAGAGAATGACGAGCACGGCGACGACCACGGCGATCCTGGTGCGCATGGCAAGCCCTCCTGGAGCCCGTTGTGGGCCTTCAGGCAGGGACTTGCTACGACGAGGTGCCGAACGGTCGTTTTCGATGCGCGAGCGGTCCAACGGATACGCCTGGCTCTAGCCGCTCGATGACCGCCGGGCGTTCTCGAAGATGTCGTCCACTCCGCCGTTCGTCGCGCCGATAGAGCAGACCACCATCCTCGGCGCTGCACGGTGCTCTTCCCATAGGGTGAACGGGTAGGAGGGAACCCTGGGCCCGTTCAGCTCGCCGAACGCCTCGAACTGAACCGGATTTCTCCCTCGCCGTCGGTTCGCCCGGTGGTGGCAAGGGGTCTTGGCGAGGGACTTACTCGAATGCAGAGAAACACGACATTTTTCGCAAAAATGTACGGTTGCTCTGCATTTGAGTAAGTCGAGTCGGGCCATCCCCGCCCATCGGCACTTGGGCTCAAGAGGACTGCTCCGTTTCCTGAGCGACCATCAGAGTGTATTGCTTGTCGGGATTGGCTTAGTCGTTTCTCCCCAAAGGAGAAGCGGGCGTCTCGCGTGATCGAAGGTGAGGCGCCCAGCTACACACCGACGTCGACGCAGCAGCGCACCGCGTGGGAGCTGTCCAGGGAACGCCGATCCCAACGAACGATGTGTGGATTGCCCTCCTCGCTCTCCAGCACGACCTGGTGCCTCAGCGCAGGATGCGGAAGACCGAGGTGGCACGGCGATAGCGTCCCTCGACGTCGACGTCCGCGTGCTCGTCGTACTCCGCGAGCTTCTCGGCGCGCGCGGCATCGAAGAACCCTCGGTGGGGATCGCCTACCAGGACGAGGGCGCCGCGGCGCGCGAGCTCCCCGAGCCACTCGCCCACTCGAGAGGCGAGCCCGGCGTCGTAGAACATGTCCCCGGCCAGCACCAGCTCCCAGCCCTCGTCGGCGCCGAGGAGGTCGCGAGTCGTCGTCGTCAGCCGGCCCGCCAGGTGGTTGAGCTCGGCGTTCGCGCGCGCGGCTTCGGCAGCTTGCGGATCGACGTCCGCGGCGAGCACCGACGAGGCTCCGGCTACCAGGGCGGCGAGGGCCTCGATGGCGCAACCGGACCCGAAATCGAGCACGCGTCGGCCGCGCGCGATCTCGGGATGGTCGAGCAGATGGCGTGCGAGCGCTTGCCCGCCGGGCCAGGCGAAGGCCCAGAAAGGCTCGGGGAGGCCTATCCGGGCGAGGTCAGCCTCGGTCGCACGCCAGAGCGGACAGGCCTCGGTGATCAGGTGGAGTGCCAGCTCCGGCACGAGCGGGGGGCGGGCCACCACGGTCAGCCCCAGGATGTCGATCTGCGCAGCCATCGAGCATCTCCAGTAGCCCGGTGCCCCTGGAATGTCCAAGCGGCGCGGCAGCGCGGGCACTACTGACCTGGGAGAGGACTGGCGAGGGATAGGGGCGGGGTTGGCGGATGCCAGTCGGGGATGAGAGCGGCCAGGCCCACGCCGCCATGGTGCTCACGGCGTACGAGCGCTACGCCTGGGGCTTTCTGGAGATCACCCGGCGCGCGCGCGAGCGCTTCGAGCGCCGGGCCTGGCGAGACCTGCAGGCCGACACTCGCGAGCGGCTCGACCTCTACCAGCGCGTGGTGGACGGGGTGCTCGCTCAGGTCGGGGTGCGCGCCGGAAGCGACCCTGCCGCCAGGCTGGCGTGGAGGAGCGCGAAGCATTGCTTCCAAGAGCTGGTGAGAAGGCGCGAGGACGCCGCCCTCGCCGAGACCTTCTTCAACTCGGTGGTGCGCCGCGTCCTGGGGACCGTGGGAGTGGACGAGGAGACCGAGTTCAGCGCCTCGGGCATCCCCGAGCCCCCGGCTTCCCGGCGCGGTGGGGGGCGGCCCATCGACCAGCGGTATGCGCCGCGAGGGTCACTGGTCGCTCTCCTCCAGCAGGTGCTGGCCGACACCGGGTTCGCTCTCGCCGAGCTCGAGGCCGACGCGGCGCGGACCGCTGCCGAGCTGGAGCGGGTGCTCGCCGAGCGCGACGCCGCGGCGGTGGAGCGGGTGGACGTGCTCGTCGAGCCGTTCTTCCGCGGACAGGCGGCCTATCTCATCGGACGGATCTGGGCAGGGGAGCAGCCGCTGCCCCTGGTAATCGCGCTGCTCAACCTCGAGGAGGGGATCCGCGTCGACGCCGTTCTGCTGGACGCGCGGGAGGTGGGCGCTATCTTCAGCCTCAGCCGCAGCTACTTCTTCCACGCCCAGCCCGCGGTGCGGGCCACGGTCCAATTCCTCGAGCCTCTCATCAAGAAGCCGCGCTCAGAGATCTACACCGCGCTGGGGCACAAGCGGCACGGCAAGACCGAGCTCTTCCGCCATCTGCGCCGGCGCCTCGCCGAGCTCCCCCAAGAGCGCTTCGTCAACGCGCCCGGGGTTCGCGGGCTGGTGATGATCGTCTTCACCATGCCGTCGCTGGACCTGGTGTTCAAAGTCATTCGCGACCGGCCCGGGCAGCCCAAGGACACCTCGCCCGACGAGGTACGCAGGCGCTACCGGCTGGTGTTCCAGCACGATCGCGTGGGCCGGCTCCTCGACGCCCAGGAGTTCGAGCATCTGCGCTTGCCGCGCAGCTGCTTCTCGCAGGAGCTCCTCGCGCAGCTGCTCGCCGAGGCACCGCAGACGGTGACCGTCGACGGCGACGCGGTCGTCCTCGGCCACGCCTACGCCGAGCGCTAGGTCGTGCCGCTGGACCTGTCCGAACTAGAGCGAGACGCCGCCGCGGTGCGCGCCGCGGTCCTCGACTATGGCCGGGCCATCGAGGACCTGGCGGCGGCGAACATCTTTCCGGGCGACATCCTGCTCAAGAACTTCGGGGTCAAGAGCGACGGACGAGTCGTCTTCTACGACTACGACGAGCTCTCCCTGCTGACCGAGGTGAACTTCCGCGCGCTCCCCAGCACCGACGACGTCTACCAGGAGGTGGCGGCCGAGCCCTGGTTCTACGTCGGCGAGCACGACGTCTTCCCCGAGGAGTTCCCGACCTTCATCGCGCTGGCCGAGCCCTATCGTCGGCTGCTGTGGGAGGAGCACGGGGCGATCTTCACCGTCTCCTTCTGGAGACAGATGCAGCGCCGCCACCGCAGCGGGGAGCTCATCCGCGTGCTGCCCTACTCGCGGCGGCTGGGCGCCCCCGGGGCCCCGAGCCTCGAGAGAGCGCGGCCCGTGGTGTTCGAAGCGTAGCTCCACTCTCGAGGTGGAGTGGGTGCCATCCTGAAGCATCGAATGCAAGGAATCCGGTCACCCCGAGCGTAGCTCCCGCCGCGCAGCGGTGGGAGCGGAGTCGAGGGGCACTGGGCTTCTCATCGCAGGCCGAAGAGCCCGCGAACGACCGCCGCGATTCCCAGCGGCGTGCCCACGCGCTCGTCGTAGTGCGCCTCGAGCTCCTGGGCGAACGAGGCCGCGGTGGGGAAGCGTCGCCGGGTGCTGGGCGAGAAGGCGCGCTCGAGCAGAGCCGCGAGCGGCTCGGGCACCTCGGGGCGAAGCTCGCGAACCGGGCGACGGCGTCCGTGACAGATCGCCTCGAAGACCTCCTCCGCGCGCTCTCCGGCGAAGGGCCTGTGCAGGGTGAGCAGCTCATAGAGCGTGGCGGCTGCCGCCCACAGGTCTGCCTCCGGACCCACCCGGCCGTCGATCACCTCAGGCGAGAGGTAGTACGGCTTGCCCGCCACTATCTCCGTGCTGTGGCCGGCGGCGGCGGAGCGCGCGACGCCAAAATCGCCGAGCTTGATGTCGCCGGTGCGGGAGATGAACAGGTTCGAAGGCGAGACGTCGCAGTGCACGATGCCCAGCGGGGTGCCGTCCGGTCCCTGCGCCTGGTGCGCGCTCTCGAGCGCCTCGAGCAGCACGTGCGCGAGGAACACCGCGAAATCCACGGGCAATCGGATGCCGAGGTCGGCGCATCGCCGGATGACCTGCGCCAGGTCGCGCCCGTCGACGAGCTCCATGGCGATGAAGTGCGCGCCATCGACGATTCCGCTCTCGTAGACCGTGACGATGTAGGGGTGCGACAGCTGCTGGCTCAGCGCCGCTTCCCGCAGGAACCGCGTGACGTACGCCTCGTCCTTGACCAGCTCCGGAAGCAGCCTCTTGATGGCCACCGGCCTCCCGCGCCAGCGGCCTTCGAGGGCGGTCCCGCGATAGACCGCGGCCATGCCCCCGCGGCCGATCAACGAGGACACCTCATAGTGGCCGAAGCGGATCCCGCCGCCGCTGGAGCCAGGTGAGGGAGAGCCTCCGCGACCCGCCAGCGGTCGATTCGCATCCTGGGCAAGCTGGCCGGCGATGGCAGCGGGCATCGCCGGTCGAGGTTGCACGAGGCAAGCCACTGCGGTCCGTCGCAGGGCTCCGCCTCGACCAAGGCAGGGTCACAGACGTCTCCCCGGTCAGGCGCGCCCCAGGCTTGGCAGCCTCAGGCGCGGCTTCAGCCGCCGGGCCTTCCCTGTCGGATCAGGGCCCTTCGCAGGTCGGGCGCTGGCAGCTCGCGCCGCCACCGGACCCCGCCACGCAGACGTAGGGCGCGTCGCAATCGCCCGCGACCGTGCAGTCCTTGCGGCCGCAGTAGCCCGTTCCGCGGCAGATCATCTGCGGGTGGCACTCGCCGTGGGAGGCGCAGGGCTGGAGGCAGTAGCCCGACAGGCAGTCCTGGTCGTTCGGGCAGGGCACGGTGGGTCCGCAGCCCCGGCACGAGCCGGAGGGGAGGGTGGGCGAGCAGGTCAGGCCCGCGCCACAGTCGCTGTCCTGCTGGCAGCTGAAGGCTTCTGCCGCGCGGTCAGCACAGAACCCGTTCCCGCAGGTGAAGCCGTCCGAGCACTCGCTGGCCTGGGGCAGGCAGCGGCCGTCGCCAGCCAGCTCGTATCCCGCGTCGCAGAGGCAGGCCACGGCGCCGCTCGCGGTGCTGCAGACGCTCTTGTTCAGCTCCTGGGTGCACGGGTTCGGGGTGCAGTCGGCCACGCAGGCCCCATAGAGGCACACCTCGCCGACCTGGGCGCAGGTGCCGTGGGGCTTGCTGGGTGAGCACTGGGTCTCGACGCAGGGGATGCGCAGGCACAGGCCCTGGCCGTCGCCGTTGTCGTCGATGCAGACCGTGCCGCCGAAGCAGTCGGCGTCGGCGGAGCACCGGACCTGGCCGCAGTAGCCCATGGACGTGTAGCAGCGGCCGTAGGGGCACTCCGAGTCGTCGTCGCACATCAGGGCGCAGATTCCATAGGACATGCATTGGCTGTTGCCGGGGCAGTCGTTGCTGTCGACGCAGTTCATGCAGATGCCGCCGGCCGCCGAGGCGTTGCAGGTCGTCGTCGCCCCGTCGAAGAGGTGGCAATCGTCGTCGAAGACACACTGCTCCTGAGTCAGGACCGGCGGCACGCAGACCTCGTTGCGGCACACCAGGCCGCTCGGGCAGGTCGGGCGGACGGCGAGGACGCAGGCTCCGCTCGACTCCTCGTAGCCGGGGTTGCACTCACAGGAGTACCCCTCGGGGGAATCGTCCTGGAGGCAGGTGTTGCGGTGCAGCCCCGCGTCTTCACAGGGATTGGTCGGAAGGCAGGGGTTGGTCGGGTCGGGTTGGCACTCGCCGGCCTGCATGACGAACCCGTCGTCGCAGGCACAGGCCCCGCCCGCCTCGCTCGCGTTGAGCGGGCAGCACAGAGCGCCTGAGAGGTGGAAGCCCTCGTCGCACAGGCAGAAGGCCGCGTCCATGCGGGTCACGCACTTGGCGTGCGCAGGGCAGCTGACGCCGCCGCAGCGATCGCTCATGCACGCGCCCTGCACGCACTGCTGGCCCTCAGGGCACCAGCCGTTCAGCCCCGCGATGCTGTCCTCCGAGCACAGCACCACGCACTTCCCGGCGACCTCGGCATAGCCAGCCTTGCACACGCAGGCGCCGTTGACGCTGTCGGAGAACTGCGGGCAGCAGAGCCCCTCGGAGTCGTGGTAGTCGGCGTCGCAGTGGCAGGTGAACCCGCTCTGGCCGTCCCAGAGGCAGCGGGTCTGGTGACCCGCGACGTTGGTGCAGGGGTTCGGCTGGCAAGGGTCGTCGCCGGCGTCGCCGGGGGCCTGTCCCGCGTCGCTCTCTTGCGGCCCGGCGTCACGGGCGCCGTCTGCCTCGCCGCCATCCAGAATCGGGAGATGGGCATCGGTGCGTGCAGCCGCGGCATCGGCGCCTGCTGCGGAGGGAGGCGCATCGTCGCAGCCGAGGCCTGTGGCCATCAGAGCCATGACGAGACAAGGGAGGAACGTCGTTCGAGCTTGGGACGAGATCATCGTTGAACTCCTCGCTTCATGCGGCCGGGATCTTTGGGCACGCTAAGCGTGCCGTGGGCAGAGCGTCAAGGCAGGCGCCCCCGAGGTCGAGAGGCCTCACGGCGTCTGCTCACACGAAGGCGCCGGTCGCGTAGAAGCGCTCGAGCAGCTCGTCCTTCTCGCGGAAGCGGGCGAGGAGCCACTCCGCGAGGCCGGCATCGTCCACGGGCAGCGTCTCGATCGGGTAGCGGCGGGCGTGCAGGTGGGCGCGGCGCGAGTAGCCCTTCATGTACTGCCACAGAGTGGGCACGCCGCGCTCGTAGCCCAGGGTGAGGTCGTAGACGGCCGTGATGTGCGAGCGCAGCCCGTGCACCGAGGCCACGAAGCCCTTGGTCCTGGGGAGGAGCAGGTGGCGCAGGGGCGCGATGCCCTGTCGGGCAGCGTAGTCACGGCCGGCTTCGAGCTTCTGCGGGGTCAGGCGCGTCCCCTCGGGGAAGGACACGAGCCACAGCGGGACGTCGTCGCGCAGGAGGTGGCCGAAGGTGCGCCCGATGGAGGCCTGATCGCGGGTCCAGTCGCGGTCGAGGAAGGGGCAATCCAGGAACCACATCCCCCAGCCGACGCCCGGGACGTACATGATCGACTTCTTGGCGAACCACTTCACGTCGCCCAGCCGCCCCTTGCTGCGCGCGAAGGCCAGCAGGAAGGGGATGTCCGCCATCTGCTGGTGGTTGACCAGGACGATGGCGTTCTCGCGCTCGGGGATGACGTCGCCGCTGGCCTCCAGGCGGGTGCCGTACAGAATCTTCGTCGCCTCGACGCTCCAGCCCCACCACGTATCTGCAGCCCAGCGGTTGAAGCGGCGGAAGGTCCGGCGCGAGAGCGGACGCATCACCAGGCTGGCGGTCTGCGCCGCGTTGAAGGCGAGCAGCGAGCCGAAGAGAAAGCCGGTGGCGGGAACGGTGCGGGCGAGGGCGGCGACTCGGGTCGACCGCTTCGCCGGCTCTGGGAGTGGAGGCAGGGGCATGGGCACGTGTAGAGATACAAGCCGGCAGGGCATTCGGCCAGTCCGGAAGCCTAGGGAGCAACGCAGTGCGTCGCACGTGGGCGAGGTCGGCCCGCCCGGCTGAAGGCAGCGGCCAGGCAGTTCGAAGAGCGCCTCGCGGTCAGGCTGGGTGGCCTTGGCCGCTCGAGACAACATCGATGGCCTTGAAGTCCCCTGGGAGCCGGGAGCCACCTCTAGGCAGCCCGCGCAGGCGGCCTTTGGTTGTGTAGCCGCCGCCTTCAGCCGGCGGAAGAAGGTCCGACCGCGGTCCGCTCCCGTCTCCGAAGGTCCTTGGCCGCACAGCTCTCTCCCATCCCCGCGCGGCGAGCCTGCGGATCATCGCGAAAGACAATTGCGATGCGCCCTCGCTCCTCGGCAATCCGGCTCGGCCCGGCGATTGATCGTCACCGCCTCAGCCCGCCCGGAGCCGAGCGGCGAGACGGGTATGGCGCTCGCCGGTGCGGCCGTTCTTCACGGCGATGCCCAGAGCGCGCTTGCTGCCCACCACCACCACCAGCCGCTTGCCCCGCGTCACGGCGGTGTAGAGCAGGTTGCGCTGCAGCAGCGGGTAGTGCTGGGTGTGCAGCGGCAGCACGATGCAGGGGTACTCGCTGCCCTGGGCCTTGTGCACCGTGCAGGCGTAGGCGTGGACGAGCTCGTCCAGCTCGGTGAAGGAGTAGCTCACCCGCCGGTCCTCGTAGCGGACCTGGACGAGCTGCGCCTCCTCCTCGATGGCCTCGATGCTGCCGATGTCCCCGTTGAAGACGTCGAGGTCGTAGTTGTTGCGGACCTGCATCACCTTGTCGCCGGCGCGCAGGGTCCGCCCGCCGCGCTGCAGGCTCGGCCCCGAGGTGTTGAGCATCGCCTGCAGCTCGAGGTTGAGGGCGGCGGCGCCCAGCGAGCCGCGGTGCATGGGCGTCAGCACCTGGATCTCGCGCACCGGGTCGAGCCCGAACTTGCGCGGCAGGCGCTCGCGCACCAGGGACTTGACGGTGGCGAGGATGGCCTCGGGCTGCTCCTCCTCGAGGAAGAAGAAGTCGCTGCCGTCGCGGTTGTCCTGCCGCGGCAGCTCCCCGCGGTTGATGCGGTGGGCGTTGGCGACGATGAGGCTCTGCTCGGCCTGCCGGAAGATGTGCTGCAAGCGCACGACCGGCAGGGCCTGCGAGCGGATGAGGTCGGCCAGCACGCTGCCCGGCCCGACCGAGGGCAGCTGATCCACGTCGCCGACCAGCACCAGCTGGCAGCTGGGCGGCAAGGCCTGGAGCACGTGGTAGCCCAGGGCCGTGTCCACCATGGAGGTCTCGTCGAGGATGACGAGGTCGGCCTGGAGCGGGTTCTCGGGGTTGCGCTGGAAGATCGTCTCCCGGGGGCTGAACTCGAGCAGGCGGTGGAGGGTCTTGGCCTCCCGGCCGGTGGTCTCGGTGAGGCGCTTGGCGGCGCGGCCGGTCGGCGCGGCGAGCAGGATGCGCCGGCCCTTGCGCTCCAGGATCTGGATGATGCCGTTGACGAGGGTGGTCTTGCCCGTGCCTGGCCCGCCGGTGATCACCAGCACCTTGCTCGTCACCGCCTGGCGGATGGCCTCGCGCTGCTCGGGCGCCAGCGAGAGGCCGGCCCGACCCTCGAACCAGGCGAGCGCCTTCTCGATGTCGATGGCGAGGGGAGAGACCGGCGCCGACTGCAGGCTGCGCAGCGCCCGCGCTAGGCCCGACTCGGCGGCGTGCAGGGACTTGAGGTAGACCGCCCCGTCCTCGCTGGCCGTCGATGCCTCGGGGTTCTCGACCACCAGCTTGTCGTCGGCGGCCATCGCCGCCACCGCGTCGTCGACCAGTGCGGGGTCGATCTCCAAGATCTCGCGGGCGTGCTCGACGAGCTCGGAGCGCGGCAGGAAGACGTGCCCCTCGCCGGACAGCTCGGAGAGCACGTGCAGCACGCCGGCCTCGGCGCGTCGCGGCGAGGTGGGGGAGAGCCCCAGGTTGCGGGCGATCTGATCGGCGGTCTTGAAGCCGATCCCGAAGACGTCGACCGCCAGCCGATAGGGGTTCTCCCGCACCACCTCTATCGCCTTGTCCTGGTACTGCTTCCAGATGCGCACGGCGTGGGCGGAGGAGACGCCGTTGGACTGGAGGAAGACCATCACCTGGCGGATCTCGCGCTGCTCCTCCCAGGCAGCCTGGATGGAGGCCCGGCGCACCGGCCCGATGCCCTCGACCTCGGCTAGGCGCTGGGGCTGGTGGTCGATGACCTCCAGGGTCTGCAGGCCGAAGTGCTTGACCAGCCGCTCGGCCATGACCGGGCCGATGCCGGGCACCAGGCCCGAGCCGAGATACTTCTCGATGCCGGCGACGGTGGCGGGCTTCAAGGTGAGGAACGACTCGATGCGGAACTGCTCGCCCCACTTGCGATCGACCGTCCAGCGGCCCGTCAGGCGCAGGTTCTCGCCGGGCTGCACCCCCGACAGGTTGCCGACGGCGGTCACCAACTCGGGCTTGTTGGGGACGAGGAGCTTCACCACGCTCCACCCGGACTCCTCGTTGGAGTAGGTGACGAGCTCCAGCACCCCTTCGAGCGTGACGACCCCCGACCCGACGGTGGCGGGGAAGAGAGACCGGTTGGTGGGGGGGCGCGGCGTCACCATGGCCGTATCCTCGAGGGAGGATAGGTGTACTACGCCCCGCGGCGTCGCGCTTGGCACCTCCCTGGGAGGGGCCGCCTCCTCGGGTCTCCGGATCGGACGTCAATTGAGGTGCACGCTCAGCCAATCGTCGATCTGGCTGCGCAGGGCCCGCAGGAGGCTATCGACCTCCGCTCTCGAGAGGCCGAGGCGCTCTCCCAGCGCGCAGCGGGTGGATTCGAGGATCTTGGCACGCGCCTCGGTGAGCCAGCGGGCGATGGTCGAATGGCCGACCCGATACATGCCGCCGAGCCTTCGCACGCTCACTCCGCCCAGCAGGCTGAGGCGAAGCAGATTGCGCTCGCGCGCGGTGAGCGCCTTCAGGCTCTCGCAGAACGCGGCGCGAAGATCGTCGCGGTATCTGGATCGCAGGTACTCGATCTCCGGATCGGCGAGATCCGCCATCTTGTCGACGAGCGCCTCGTCGCCCGCGGGCTTTCGTCCGGCCTCGACCCTGCGGAGGTTGAGGGCGAGGCCGCGGATGACCGGACGCAGCCAGGCGTCCAGCGTGCCGCGGCCCGCGTACGCGGCGAGCTTGGGGGAGGCGCCGTTCTCTCCGGCGAGCAGAAGGCGCTCGACCACGTGCTGGCGCACCTCGTCGGCAAAGGCGGGGGAGGGATCGAGCCTCCGAAGGATCGGCCCCCCGAGAGCGACGATTCGCTCCTGGAGCAGCGCGACGGCGAGCGGATCTCCCTGGAGGCACCCGTAGGCGAGGA
>JACRCT010000381.1 GCA_016218885.1 Deltaproteobacteria bacterium
ACCGACGAGCCGTCCTGCACCATCTCGGTGCCGAACGCGGACACGGTCTTCGAGCCGGGCCACCGTGCTCGAGCAGTACCACTACCAGCTGAACGCGACGCACGGAGGCTTCATCCCCGGCTCCGATCCGGAGGATCACGCCTACGCGATGCGCTGCGTGAAGGACTGAAGAGGTGACGATCAATCGCCGGAACCGAGCCGCACCGCCCAGGCGCGAGCCCAGCTGCCTTCACGGACCTTCAGGGTAGGGCCACGGGCGCTCGAACGAGCACGCGAAGCTGCGGCATCATGGCTCACCTCGAGACGAGAGCCCGCGGCCTCGCACCAACCGCGGGAGCCCGCGCACTGCACGATGGTTCGGGGAGGTGGAGGCGGAATGAGCCAGCCAGCGCAGACGACGCAAGCCGACGTGGAGCAGGCCTTTCGCCAGTGGTGCGCGTTGATGGGCGTGCCGGCGACGGAGACGGGCCAGGTCGGCAGCTTCCGCCTGGGGCGCGATGAGGAGGGCCGAGTACGGGTCGAGCAGGTCGCTGCCGAGGGCGGCGGCATCGAGGTGGTCGCCCCCGGGATGGCCGAGAGGGAGTTCTGCGACGCCGTGCGGTTCCTGGAGGCCTCCTTCCGGATCAAGACCCTGCAGGTGGCGCGGGCAGTGGCGCGGCGCCGGTCCAAGAGCAGGGGTTCGTCGCTCGCGTAGATTTGGGGAGGCTCTCCTCCTCAACGAAGGGCCATTTGATGTCGCGACCAGACGGTCGATGCCAGGGAGTCCGCCGGCCAGGGGCGGCAGCTTCGCAGACAGAGCCCGCCTCCGCGGGCTCGCCCTGAGATGCACCTCGCCCGTCGTCGCTCCCGCCAGCTTCTCGCCTCTCGTCGGGCGGCGGCCTACTCCGGCGAGCTCGCCGTCATCGCCACGGAGACCTTTGCCTTCGTTGCCGCCAGGATCGGCCTGAGGAACGAGACCGGGTCCTGGCGGGCGTACACGATGATGAGGCGGCTCATCGCCCGGGTTAGGGCCATGTAGAAGCAGCGGCCCATCTGCTCGGTCCACGCGGCCTGCTCGTGCTCGCCGTCGAAGGGCGGCTTGAAGTTGGCGCCGGTGGCCAGGACGTAGACGACCGGGAACTCCAGCCCCTTGGCTGATTTGATGGGCAGCACCTTGACGCTGGTGTCGGCCACGCGGATGACGCTCTGGTCGTCGTGCTGCTGGCAGAGGATGTTCGCTCGCTTCAGGGCGGCGAACATCCGGTCTCGAATCCGGTTCGGGTAACACAGGACGGCGATGTTCTGGGGCGGCACGCGCTCCTGCTCGATGAGCCGGGCGATGTCCGCGGCGACGGTCGAGCACTCCTCTCCAAGGGCCACGGGGACGAACCGGGGTGCGACCCCGTGCCGGTGAGCGTGCTCAGGCTCCATCACCTCCTCGGCAGCCTGCTGCTCGCCCGTGTCCGAGGTGTCCTTCATGCCTGCCAGGAGGGGCTTCGCGGCGGCGAGGATCTCCGCCGTATTTCGGAAGTTCCGGTAAAGCTCGAAGCTGCGGCTGCCGTGGACCGTGATTCCGTAGCTCTTCCAGCGGAACCCGCGCTCGTAGATGCTCTGCGCCGGGTCGTACGAGACCAGCAGCGACCCCTCCGGCCTGCTCAGGGCCGCGGCGACCCGCATGGCCATCACCGTCAGGTCTTGGGCCTCGTCGACGAGCACGTGGTCGTACCTGGGCGCCGCATTGCCCTGCGCTCTGAGCCGGTCATACGCGAGGCGAACGACGTCGTCCCAGTCGCAGAGTCCCCGCTTCTTCTGGAGTCCCAGATACGCCTCGTGGACCAGCCACACGTTGCTCCTCAGGCGCTGATCGAGCGGGCGCCCCGCGCCATAGCGGTAGAGCTGGGCGTACTCCTCGGCCCCTCCCAGCACGTTGCCCTTGATTCGGTGGATCTCCTCGGTCCAGAAGGCCGGCGGGTAGCTCCAGATCGCCGATTCCCTGGCGCCTCCTCCCGCCGTCGCCCTCACGGCAGCGCAGGCCTCCAGGATCAGCTGGCGCTGCGTCCGGTGGTCCAGCGTGCGCGGTCGTCGGGGGAGGTGGTCCACGCACCACTTGTGCAGCGTCGAGACCGACACGTCGTCGGACCGCATCCCCAGCGAGACGAGCAGCTCCTTGGCCACCGACGACAGGGCGCGGTTGTAGGTCAGGAACAGGACGCGAGGGGCGGTCAGGAGCGAGCGCTGCTTCAGGCTGCCATAGATGCGGTGCAGCGCCACCGCGGTCTTTCCCGAGCCGGCGACTCCGCGAACGATGATCGGGCCGTGGCCTCCCAGCTCGACGATCTGGCGCTGCGAGGGATCGAGGTTCAGCAGCAGCTGGGTGATGTCTCCGTGCAGGAAGCGGTCGAGGTGGCCCAGGTCGGTCGCGCTGTATCGGAGCTCGTCCTCGCTCGCCGCCAGACCATTGGCCTGCTGGATGAGCACGAACCTCAATCGCTGAGCGACGTGGTCGGGGAGGCCGAGCCGGTCGAGCTCCGAGCTGCTGCGGACCTGCTGGGCTCGCGGGATGAGCGCCTCGTCCACCCCGAGGTCCCTCAGCTCGGCCTTCGACATCGAGGAGAGGGCCGGCTGGTCCGCGTCGCCGAGCGCCTCCTGGGCGTCGACCATGTACCAGAGGGCGATCTTCCGCTCGCGCACGCTCCAGCCGAGGACTCGGCTGTCTTCGAGCCGGGTCGCCATCGGCGCGCCGGCCGGGGGCGGCGACGACAGGACGAGCTGCAGATACTCCTTCACCGGCTCGGGGTTCTCCTTCGCCCGGTTCAGGAACGCCTCAGTGGCGAGGATCTCCATCGCCTGCGCTTCCTCCCAGAAACTGTGCGAGCAACGCCTCGTCCTGCTCGTCGGAGGCTACGACCTCGATGCTGCCAGCCGCGCGCATCTGCGCGAAGACCCGGTTGATCAGGGTCTTGTGCCCCAGGGTGTCGACGAGGTGCTTCAGGTTCGCCACGACGACCAGCCTCTCCTTGGCGCGGCTCATCGCCACGTTGATCAGGTTGGGCGCGTCGGCGTTGTGCAGCTCGTGGATGAAGCGGCCCTTGGTGCCGGGGGCCTCGACGAGGTCGAAGATGACCAGGTCCTTGTCGCGCCCCTGGAAGCGGTGGACGGTGAAGACCTCGACCTCCCCGCTCTTCAACCGCGCGTGAGCGGTCTCGCGGATGGCGTCCCTGATCTGTCGGACCTGGGCCCGATAGGGAGCGATGACGGCGATCTCGGTGCCCTGGGCCTTCGCCACGAGCCCGGCGACGAGCGAAGCATGCACCCGATTGAGCTTCGACCCCGAGGTCACCGTCTCCGATGTTGTCCGCAACCTGCTCGTATCCAGGATGAGCAGGGCGGGGCCCGCGTGCGCTCGCCTGCGAACCTCGGACGCGTCCTCGAGCCTGCTCGCATAGAAGACCCTGCTGACCACCTGTGAGATCTGCGGGTGCATGCGCCACTGCTCGTGGAGCATGGCGCGCAAGGGATGCTCCCGGTCGGGTCGGTCGCACCTGGCGCTGGCGAAGACGTGACGGCCCAGCCAGAGCCGGGCTGCGGGCTGCTCCGCCAGAACGATGGCGGGCAGCTGCATGAAATCGCCGACGGCGACGATCCGCTTCCTCGCGCAGCAGGCGGCGTTGAAGGCCAGCACCAGCGAGGCGATGCTCGCCTCGTCGATGATCACCGAATCGGCCTTGTAGGGCCGGAGCAGGCGGCTCGTGTAGAGCCGGGTGAGGGTGGCGGAGACCACGTCGGCGTTGTCCACGACCTCCTGCTCGACTTGCTCCAACACCTCCTCGAGCTTGGCGGCCTGAGCCGTGACCTCGGCTTCCTCCATGAGGGGCAGCCTCTCGAGCATCTCGAAGGCGACCCGGAATTGCCGAGGGAGCGCCGCCTTGGCTGACGTCAGGACTGCCGGCGGGCAGGCGAGCTGCTCGGCGACCCGGTTGCACAGCCTCTGCATCGCCTCCGCTTCGATCGGGTACCTCTCGCGAAGGAGGCCATCGACCTGCTCGTCGAGGCCCACCCCGAAGGGACGCAGCTCTTCGCCGTAGTATCCGACCCGGACGACGTGACGGGGAGGCAGCTGCTTCTCCCTCAGAACGCGAAGCAGCGCGGTGTCCGTGGCCACATTGGTGTGCGCGGTGAGAAGAACCTTGTCCCCGCGCTCGACGAGCTCGTGCACGAGATGGGCGACCGTCTGGGTCTTCCCCGTTCCCGGTGGCCCCCACAGGTACGCTGCCTGCTGGCCGACGACGAACGACACTGCTCGGTTCTGGCTTTCGGAGAGCGGGGGCCGGACCACGGGCTCCGGCGGCCGAGGAGCGACGGTCCCTTCGAGGAAGGCGAGCGCGCGTCCGACCTGCGTCGCGCCTGCCGAACCCGCCGAGCCCATGGACGCCTTGATCGACTCGAGCCGGGTGGCGAGGAGGTCG
>JACRCT010000382.1 GCA_016218885.1 Deltaproteobacteria bacterium
AGCGCCTCCGGACTCGAGGCGCTCCAGCTCGGCGGTTCCCTCGGCGACCAGCTCCCGGGCTCGGGTCCCGGGCGGTTTGCGCTCCGTTCCCACCGGCGGACACCAGCTCCGAGTCTCCAAGCGCCTCCGGACTCGAGGCGCTCCAGGAGCACAGAAAATCGACCTTCGGTAATGCCTATTACCTCATCCGAAAAATTTAGCAATTACGGTACTTTGTGATTCTGTGAAAAGGCCAGTGACCGGGCTCGCCCCGCCCGCACCCCCGGGGAAATTCTGGCTCCCCGGGGAACGAGCCCTAAGACAGGCCTACGGGCAGGGCAACCTGCGCCTTCGCCTCCGGGATCGCTGGCTCAGCGGGAGTAGCGCCGGGCGCGACTGGAACGGCGGAAGGTGGCTCAGCGGCGACTGAGACAACCGCCACCGGAGCAGGCACGTCGGCAACCGGTAGAGCAGCGGCTGGCGCCTGGGGCGTGGCAACCTGGGGAGCGGCGGGCTCCTCGAGCGACGGCGCCCCGTCCGCGAAGATCGGCCGCAACGCCTCCTCAGCCCGGCGCGCGAGCTCGAGGGCGCGCTTGGGGTCTCGCGCACAACTCGTGACGCGTTCGGTGCCGCTCGAGACCGTGACGCATGCGCTGCTGGGGGAACGGCGGGGATTACGGGTGCGGGCCATGGGCTACCTCCTGGCTACACTCTGGCGCGAACAATTTGCCGAACGCCAATTTTTCAGGTCGATTGACTCCGTGTGACCTCCGGCAAGCCGTTGCGGCCGAGACAGGTTGCGCCCCCCGTTGCGAAGGTCAGCAGCGAATTTGTCACCTTAAGGTGACAAATATCAGCACCGCGTTTCGGGGCGGTTTGCACCGCGTTCCCGCCGGCAGACCCCGGCCTCAGAGCCTCCAAAGCGCCTCCGGACTCGAGACGCTCACCGCTGCTCTCGGTTCCCTCCGCGTCGAGTGCGGGCGACCCCATCCCAAGACCCGAACAACCGATTCTCCGACACCTCTTGAGCGGCCCTTACTTAGTCAGTCGGGGAGCGCCACTCTGCCTCAAACGCCAGTTTGATGCGCGCCAACACCTCCTCTTCATTACCCCCTTCGCGCTCGTAGGCCTTGGCTACGTGCCGTGCCAAATCTGCCAGCATCAGTCCCCAGGAGGCTGGGTCTCTCCACAAATGCTGGGACAGTACGATCTCCTGTCCTCCATCAACAATCCAAATTCGTACCAGCTCCATTGCCTTGCTACTGCCCGCTACGGCCGGAGGAATGGGAAGCTCTACGCTCTTGTCGCTCAATCGACGCCTCACAATTCGATTGTTCAGGGTGGGGGGTCTTTCAGAAGATGCTGCCTCTTCGGGCCAATGGGATCGACCTTGTTGGAAACGCTAGGCGAAGCCTTGGCGGGCTTTCCACCGGTCAACTCCTGAATGCGCTTGTGCTCGGCAATCTCTCTCGCCGTCTTGCCCCCCGGAACACCAACGGTCGTTTCCGTGCCCGGCGTCAACCGACCGGCTTTCGCGTGCGTCTTCAGGCGCCTTGGAATGTTGCCTGACTGGCCCACATACGGCGTACCTCCCGCCTTTTGATCAGGAAACTCATAGCGACCTTCTTGCGGATCGACCGAGGCCCCTCCGCTTGTTGGCTTCGCCATCTGCATCGGCTTCGCCGCAATGGGTTCTGGCGACGCCGAAGGCACTGGCATCGTGCCTCCACCGGGTAATGCCCCCGCCGGAGCAGTGGCGACGCCGCTCGGAGTAAGCCAGCGCCTCACGACTTTTCCAGCGCCCTTCAGCCCCTCAACGACCTCCTTGGTGTCCTCGTCGAGTTTCTTTCCGAGCGAAGCCATGGCAGCCCCGGACAGCACAAGCTCCGAGGTACCCTGGACCATCTTCCACGGGTCGTCGTTGTCGTAGCCCTCCTTGATATCGAGGGCACCCTTGGCTCCCCCCGCCCCAGCGGCCAGCCTGAGGACGAACCGCCCGACGACGTTCTTCGCCAGTACGCCGCCGACCCCGCCCCCGATGAGCATCATGTCGACCTCCTGCACAACGGGGGTCGCGACGTTGTCCTCGAAGTCGTTCTCACCTTCGCGATCTTGGATGTCTGAGCGGAGCTGATTCAACCGTCCAAGCGCATTCCTGGCGAAGGGGGAATCCCTCCCTTGGGTCTTCACCAATTCTCCGTACTCGGACTCCTGCCTTGCCTCCTCGGTTTTCAGGACCTTGATGAATTCAGTGGTAACCTTGTATCCCTCGGGGTCCCAATACCGCAGCGGGTTTTCTTCCGCATACGCGAACCGGTTCAGACTCGGTGCATTCGCAATCTCACCCTCGTACGAATCCCGGCTCAGCCACTCTCCCAGCCCCGAGTCGTAGTACCTCGCCTTCGCGTACACCCAGCCCGTCTCAGGGTCGTACTGGTGCCCGGTGAAGCTCAGCTTGGGCTCACTGGCCGAGGGAGCCGTCCCGTTCCGGAAGCCACCCCAAGCGTCGTATTGCCGCGCCTTCTTGAGCACCCCGGTGGACGACCAGAAGTCCCCCGCCGACCCCAGGGCGTCATTGAGGATGAAGCTGGTGCCAGTCGCCTCGGCAACCGCCAGAGCCTTGTTCCCGTAGTGGTAGCGCCGCGTGCTCGGGTGCGCCGCCTGGGAGCCGTCCAGCTCGTTGAGGACGTGCTTGTCATCGAGCACGTACTCGACGTTCTCGACGACCAGACGCGGTTCCGGCCCCCGAGGTCGCCAAAGCCAGACGGCGACTCGGATTCGGACCAGTCGACCCCCGACGGCAGCTCCGGCCGATTCGCTCGATCCCCTGACGCGGTTTTCCGGCTCCACTGCGCTCGGGGGCGGACCTCCCTCGGAGCGGTAGGCGTGGGACCTGCCGGGCGCGAGCGCGACGACGAGAGCGAGCAGCAGCGCTGCCCACCTCAACGCCTGGCTGTAGCTCGCGGCTCCCATTGTGCGTCGAGTCTACCGCGGGATCTCCGGCGCCGGCTCGGGCGCCTCGTCCGTCGCGCCGCCCGGCCGCGCCGTGGGGTGCGGGGCGGTGTGGATCTCCTTGAGCCTGCCGATGCTCAGGTGCGTGTAGATCTGGGTCGTCGTCAGGCACGCGTGCCCCAGGATCTCCTGGATGACTCGCAGGTCCGCCCCGTTCTCCAGCATCAGCGTCGCCATGGTGTGCCGGAAGATGTGGCAGGCCCCCTCCTTGCCGAGGTCCGCGGCCACCACGTACTTCCCCACCAGCGACGAGAGCGCCCCCAGCCCGATTCCTCCTCCCTGCCGACTCAGGAAGATCCTCTGCTCCCCGGCGTCCCGCACCAGCTCCGGCCTCACCTCGCTCAGGTACTTGTCCACCCACTGCACCGCGCGGGTCCCGATCGGCACCACCCGGTCCTTCTTGTTCTTGCCCTTGCGGATGGTGACCACTCCCCGCGAGCGGTCCAGGTCGGAGAGCTTCCAGCCCGCCAGCTCCATGCGCCGCATGCCCGTCGAGTAGAAGGTCTCCAGGATCGCCCTGTCCCTCACGCCCAGCGCGTCGTTCACGTCGGGCAAGGCGAGGATCTTCTCGGCCTCCTGGGCGGTCAGGATGCTCTTGGGCAGCTGCAGCCCGATGCGGAGCAGCTCGAGCTCCGAGGCCGGGTTGAACTGCACGTGCTGGTTCTTGGCGAGCCAGTGGAAGAAGCGCTTGATCGCGATCAGGCAGCCGTTCTGGCTGCTGGGCGCCAGCGGCTCTCCGTTTCCCTTGCGGTACTGGTGCAGGTGGCGCTGGAAGCGCTCGAGCAGGGGCCGGGTCACGTCCGAGGGCCTGGTGAGCTCCCTCTGGGCGCACCACTCGATGAAGGTGCGCAGCTGCCGGCCCCAGGTCCTCGCCGTCTGCTCCGAGTAGTTGTGCGCCCGGAGCCAGTCCAGGAAGGCCAGCACTCTCGCCGGGAAGCCGCTGGGGTCGCTGGTGTCGCCGAAGGGTTTTCTCGGGTTCCTCATGTGCTCGTTCCTCATTCCTCCGCCTCTCATCTGGCGGCTAAGGGGTGGATTGGTGCTGGGACGGCGCCAGAGCGCCTGGGCGGGCCCAGGAGCGCGGCGCCGCGGGTGCCCCGCGTCTTCCCCCGGCCTCGACACCCAGACGATCCTGGTCCCTCTGGGAGGCTGGTGCCCGCGGTGACCGCTTGCGAAGGGCGTGACCCGCCAGGGCGCACCGGGGCCCGTGGTGCGCGCCGTCACTCCCCCAGGGGCCCCACGCGGCCGAGCGAAGCTCTCTATTCGCGTGGGGGGATGGGTTTCCCCCCTTGGGGATTCCTTATTGGTGGGGGCGCCTCGGAAGGGGGGATCCAAGGGGGGAAACCAAGGCGGGGGAGGAGGCGGCACGCCCTTCGCCCCGTCGTCTCAGCCGCTCACGGTCGCTGCCGTTGCTGCCAGTGGGTATGACGGCTGCTCCACGTACGACTCCGTTCTCGTCGGGCTCCGGATACGTGCGTTTCCCGCGTCTTCCTGCTCGGCCTCGGGCATCCCTCCTGCGTCGCTCCCGTTTTCGC
>JACRCT010000383.1 GCA_016218885.1 Deltaproteobacteria bacterium
GATCAGGGACCGGTGCCGCTCACCGCCGGCTATGCCTGCGGGCTGGACCCCGATTCAGCGTTGCTCGGGGCGCTCCTCGAGGCGGCGCAGTCCCGGCTCACCGACATCCACGGGGCGCGCGACGACGTCTCGGCCGCTGAAACCCAGGCGGTCGAGAAGCTGCGAGCGGCGTGCGAGTCGGCGGATCCTCGTCGTCGCGCGGCTGGGATGCCAAGTCTGCGGAGGACTGGTACGCGGGCGCGGGCGATCCGCATGATCGTCGAGCGACTGGGGTCCGCCGCGGCGTTCGAGCTCGCTCCCCCGGAGCTGGGCCTGTCGATCATCAAGGTCGTGGTCCCCGGCCTGGTCGTCTCGGAGCTTTTGTGATGTCGAAGACCCGCAAGCCCAGGCCCGACGATCTCGTGGTGTTCCTCGGGCCCTCGCTGTCGGAGCGCGAAGCTCGGGCGTTGGCGCCCTGCCGGGTGCTGCCTCCGGCGCGGCAGGGAGACCTGTGGCGGGCCTTGGCGCACGAGCCCAAAGCAGTAGCGCTGGTGGATGGCCTCTTCGCGGCGGTGCCATCGGTCTGGCACCACGAGATTCTCGCTGCGATGCAGGCCGGAGTGGCGGTCTTTGGTGGCGCGAGCATGGGGGCGTTGCGCGCCGCGGAGCTGTGGCGCGAAGGCATGATCGGCGTCGGGCAGATCTTCGCCTGGTACCGCGACGGTCGAATCCGCGACGACTCTGAGGTGGCACTCCTGCACGCCGGAGCTGGGCACCTCTGGCAGCCCTTCACCGTGCCGTTGGTCAACGTGCGCCACCTGGCCGAGCGCGCTCGAGAGGAGGGGATCCTCAAGGCGCAGGAGGCGAAGGGGCTCGTGGAGGCCGCCTCTGGCGTCTTCTACCAGGACCGCACGTGGGAGCGGATTCTCGCGGACGTGCGCTGGAACGCTTCGACGCGAGAGAGGTGGCAGGCGTTCGCGCAGCGAGGGTTGGAGGACCTCAAGGCGATGGACGCCCGCTCGTGCATCGAGGCGGCGGCCGCGTTCGTGAAGGCGGCAGGGCCCTTGGTTCCCTTCACTGGCAGGTGGCCTTCGTCGCTGGTTCGGCGCAGGCGCCTCCACGAGGGGACCGGAAGCTCCAGGGTTCTGGCGGCGCTCTCCAGGCGGCGCGATGCGCATGCGCTGACCGAGGCGGGGCTCAAGACGCTGCTCTTGGCGGGGTGGGCGCGCGAGCTGGGGCTCGTCGCATCTCCCGAAGAGGTCGGGCGCGCCGAGCAGAGATGGTGGAAGGAGAGGGGAGTCGCGCCAGGGCGACGAGCCCAGCACCTCGCGAGCATGGATCTGGACGCTGCGGAGCGTGCGCGGATGTTCGAGACGCTGGCCCTGGAGGCCAAGGTGCTTGCCCAAGCGACGCGGATGATCTCCGACGGACCGTCCGAGGATGAGGCGCTGGCGTTCGAGGCCAGACGGCGCGGCTTGTGGAGCGAGACCAGACGGCGTTGAAGAGGCTCCGTCGCTACAGCAGCGTCCACGCCCAGACGTACGCGATGCCGGCGGAGGCAGGAACGCGGATGAGGATGCCCCCGGTGGCGGTCCAGCCGTGCAGGGTGCCTGCGCGCTGGTAGCTGCCCTCGATGAATAGGCCGATGCCTCCCTCTCCGTAGCTGTGGCCGAAGGCTCCGCCATCAGCGGAGGTGGTCTCGAAGTCGGAGTCGGCGAAGGAGACCCATTCCCCGGTGAGCTGCAGGGCGCTGGCCAGACCCCAGCTGGCCTCGGGGTCGGCGTAGATCAGCCGAGTCTGAATTCGCGTACTCAGCCGGCCGAGCCCGCCCCGCAGAGGCTTCTGGAGCATCACCATGCTCCCCTCGAGATACCCACCCTGGATCTGGGCGTTCGCTCCGTAGTCGAGCAGGTAGCCGACGCCGACGTCCGCGCTGCGGTTCAACATGCCTGGGAAGAGGGCCAGAGGGTGAACCGCGACGCGCAGCTGGGCCGGGGCATCGAGGTCCTCGCCGCAGGAGTCCGAGGAGAGCGAGCGAGCGCCGCTGCCCACGGCAAGCTGCATCGGGGGCACCGCCAGGGGCATTGCCACGCAGCCAGTGGACCACACTGCCAACACCAGAGGCGGGAGAGCGCGCGAGTGATCCATGGCGAGGAGCGTAGACCTCGCCGGTTCACCTCTCAAGCGCAGGGACGGCGGGCTACCAGCCGCGTGGGACGAGAAAGGCGAAGGGTGAGTCGAGCAGTGGCGCGGGCGCGGCGCGCGTGGTGCGCTCTGGCGCGGGATGGGAGAGGAAGAGCCGGTCGTCTGCCCAGGTCAGCAGGACGGCGGTGGCCGTGCCCACGAGGTCCCAGGTCATATCCTTCCAGGACGGGTCGCCGCGTCCGGTCAGGTCCCACAGCTCCTTGGCGACGCCGGCGGTCAGCGCCAGACCAGCGCCGAGAGCGATGCGGGTCCGATGGTCGTCGGAAGCGAGCGCGGTGGCCTGGTAGCCCACGGAGGCGATGAGCGCGCTGGCGCAGAAGTGCAGGGCCTTGTCGGGGCCGGTCCAGGAATCGGCATCTGACGAGGATGCGGATGCGGGAGCGCCGGCCAGGAAGGTGATCGAGGCGGCGAGGGCGGCGGGGGGCAGGCGCATGGGCGAAACCTGCCCTTTGGCCCGTTCGGGGTCAACTGCGCGGCCGCCGAGGGCGTGCCCGCGCGGCAAGGTCCGCCGGCGGGCTCGCTCGAGCGTCCTGGCCGCGGCCATCCTGTGCGAGGTACCTACTTGTCGATGCCCACCTGCACGCCGAGGGAGGAGTCGTAATAGTTGAATCCCGCGGCTTCGGTCCGGTGTGCGACGGCGCGCACGAAGCCCATGATGCGGCCCCCATCCCGCTCGAGCGCTTCGACGTCGGACGGGAAGGTCGACTTGCCCGTGAGCTCCAAGGCGCGCTCGAAGTCCCGCCAATGCCTCCAACCATCGGCGAGAACATCGGCCTGCACGTCCCTGACCCGTGAGCTTCGTCGCCAGAGGTCGCGCCACCAGGTGGCGGAGTGGAAGGCCCAGCACTCGTCTTCCCAGAAGACCCTTCCGTTGGCTTGAGGTGCCAGCAAGTGGGGCGGGGCGGTGTCGCCCACCTCCTGCATCAGGCCCGGAACCGCCATGCCGATCACGCCTCCCGGCCGCACGAATCCGGCCAGGTAGTGCAGGTAGAGACCGTCGCTGCCGAAGTAGTGGTAGGCGTCGATGGACACCACCGCGTCGAAGAACCCTTGGGCGAATGGGAGGGCATGCGCCTCTGCGCGCACAGGGCAGACGAGGTCGGCCACGCCGGCTTCGACGGCTCGCCGCCAGTTGTGGTCGGGGCTCATCCAGAGGTCCGCGGCCCACACCTTCACCCCGTACTCCTTGGCCAAGAAGATGCTCGACATCGCCCGACCGCAGCCGAGATCGAGCACCCGCATCCCGGCCTTCAGAGGCATCGCCTCGGACAACCACTCGGTCAGCCAGATCGCGTTGGGCCCCATCTGGTTGTCGAGCATCCAGCCGGGATCGCAGCGGCTCGAGCGCGGGAACTCAGGCTTCTTGAGGAGGTCGAGGGCGTCCATGTCACGCTCCGCTGATGGCTCCGGGAGGAACGGCCGGGAACGCTTGCACATCGAATGGGCGCCTTCAACAGGAAGGCTTGAGTGCTCGCCGAACCCGCTGCCGTCTTGAGTCAGTTGCCTCGACCTCTATCCATGCGCCGCGCGGACTTCACCTCCCGGTTGCGTGACGCAGGGCCCGACTCCGGCTACCGCGGCATTCGTGAGGCCGCGCCTTCGAGCGTTCGCTGAGGCAGCGCATCAGCGAGGAGGGCGGTCCAAGGTCGGAGGGCAGGCCAGGGACGGGTTTCGGGACGATCGCGCTCGCCTATCGGGTCGGGCTTCCCATATGCTCCGCGCGCCGTCGGCGTCCTCTCACCCTTTCCCTTCCTGGACGTCGGCGAGAGCGATCGACGAAACCCACACCGGAGGTGACCCATGAACGCGTCCCTGGAGAAGCTGGAGCCGAAGACCCTCTGGAAGCACTTCTTTGCCCTGTGCGCCATCCCCCGCGGATCGAAGAACGAGAAGGCCGTCGCCGCGCACGTCGTGGCCGAGGCCAAGCGGATGGGCCTGCCGGTGCGCCAGGACGCGGCGGGCAACGTCATCGTGACCAAGCCTGCGACCAAGGGCCGGGAGGGAGCCAAGCCGACGATTCTCCAGGGCCACCTGGACATGGTCTGCGAGAAGAACGAGAGCAAGAAGCACGACTTCACCAAGGATCCGATCACCCTCATCCAGGACGGCGACTGGCTCAAGGCCGACGGGACCACGCTGGGCGCCGACAATGGCATCGGCTGCGCGGCGGCGCTGGCGGTGATGGAGGCCAAGGACCTCAGCCATGGGCCGCTGGAGTTCCTGTTCACCATCGACGAGGAGACGGGCCTCACCGGCGCCTTCAACCTCGAGCCGGGCTCGCTCAAGGGCCGGCAGCTGCTCAACCTGGACACCGAGGAAGAGGGTGCGGTCTACATCGGCTGCGCGGGTGGCATGGACTCGGTGGCGACGCGCAAGGTGAAGCGGGTCGGCTCGGGCGCGGGCAAGTCGGCCTTCCGCCTCAAGGTCGCCGGGCTCAAGGGCGGCCACTCGGGCCTCGACATCAACACCGGCCGGGGCAACGCGCTGAAGATCCTCGCGCGGGCGCTGCGCTCGCTGGGCACGGACTACGCGTTGGAAGTCTCCGCGCTGGACGGCGGCAGCAAGCGCAACGCCATCCCGCGCGAGGCCTTCGCGACGATCTACATGGATCCCGGCAAGCTCGAGGCGTTCAAGGGCGAGCTCGTCAAGCTGCAGACGGCGTTGCGGGCCGAGCTGGGCAAGGCCGATCCCGAGGTGGTGCTGAGCGTCGAGTCGGCGCAGGGCTCGGGCCAGGTGTTCGAGGCCGAGGAGGCCAAGCGCGTGGTGAGCTTCCTCTACGCCAGCCTGCACGGGATGCTGGCCATGACCCCGGATATCCCCGACCTCGTCCAGACCTCGACCAACCTCGCCATCATCGAGACCAAGGACGACGTGGTCACGGTGTCGATGAGCCACCGCTCCTCCATCGACTCGGCGAAGAAGGACGTGGGGGCGATGATCAAGGCCTACTGCGAGCTGGCGGGGTTCGAGGTGACGCAGGGCAGCGGCTATCCCGGCTGGGCGCCGAACGTGCACTCGCCCGTTCTCGCGATTGCCAAGCAGGTGCATGCGCAGCTCTTCGGCAAAGAGCCGCACATCAAGGCGGTCCATGCCGGGCTCGAGTGCGGCATCATCGGCGAGAAGTTCCCGGGCATGGACACCATCTCCATGGGCCCCACCATCCAGGGCGCGCACTCGCCAGACGAGAAGGTGGGCATCAGCTCCACCGCCACGTTCTGGAAGTACCTGGTGGCGCTGCTCGAGAAGGTCTGAGGCGGGGAGCTTCGGGGTAGGCCTTGCCTAGGCCAAGGCCTCGGCCTCCCCCTGCCCCCTTCCGGAAGCACTTGAGGAAGGACCTTCGCGCCGGAAGGGGGAGACTGAAGAGCGGGGCGTGGGTAGTGAGGACTCCTCCCGATCCCAAGGGGAGCGGGGCAGGGGTAATGAAGGTCTTCCCGATCGGGGAAGGTCTTCGCTACCTCTGCCCTCCATCCCAGCCCAAGATGGTCGCAAGCAACGCCCGATCGCCCCCTCCCGAAGTGCCCGACCCTCCCTAGAGTGACTCGGGAGGGGGAAGGGGGGAGGCCATGTGAGGCAAGAAAGCCAATGCCCATCTGCCGGGCCTTGGCGCGCTCTTGGGGGGTGAGATAGGCTGTGGCCGCATTTTTGGGAGCCGGAGGAGACGTGGCCTCGCGCAAAGCCCTCATCGTGGACGACTCGCAGGCCATGCGCCGCAGCATCGTCTTCGCCCTGCAGCGCATCGAGGACTTGCTCTGCCTGGAAGCCATGGACGGGGCCGAGGGCCTCAAACGGCTGGCGACAGAGCGCTTCGACATCATCCTGACCGACATCAACATGCCGGTGATGGATGGGCTCAAGCTCATCGCCCACGTGCGCGCCGAGGAGTCGCCGCACAAAGCGACTCCGATCGTCGTCATCAGCACCGAGTCCGCTCCGGAGGACCGGCGACGGGCGCTGGCGCTGGGAGCCAACGCCTACCTGGTGAAGCCGTTGCGCGCCCACGTCGTGCTCGAGACGGTCAAGCAGCTCCTGAA
>JACRCT010000386.1 GCA_016218885.1 Deltaproteobacteria bacterium
CCAGCCACACGCACCGCGTTGAGGCACGGACCGCGGCGCGCGAGGGCTTCGGGCAAAACGGCCGGCAGCGGCCCCGGGCGGTCCACCATCCAGGCGTAGAGGCCCATGGCGCGGGCAATGCCCGCGACGTCCATCGGACGCCGGAAGCGGGCCGCCTCCATGGAGCTCTTCCCGAGCAGGGCGCTGCAGTGCCAGGTGATGGCGTGCATGTTGTTGGTTTCGACAATCCAGACGACGGGCACGTCACGGTCGCAAGCAGTGAGCAGGTCCATGCCGTTCATGGCGAAGCAACCGTCGCCGATCAGCGCGAAGACGGGTCGCCCGGGGTAGGCGAGCGACGCCCCGATGGGCGCCACGGTGCCGTGCCCCATGGAACCGAAGCCGAGGTTGATGAAGAAGCGCTGCCCGGCGCGAATGCACAGATGGTGCAGGTTGAACAGCATGTGCGCACCGATGTCCGAGAACACCAGCGCGTTGTCGGGGAGCGCCTCCCCGAGATCGTAGCGCCAGCGCTGCGGGGTGAGCGGTGACTGGTCGGAGGTGCGCAGCGCGGGGTTGAGGTACCGGTCGTGGCCGCACGGCACGGGGGGAGCTTCGGGCCAGCGCGAGCGCGGCTGGGCCCCTTCGCGGATGCTCCGGTGCGCGTGGTAGGCGATCTCGACGAGGATGGTCTGCGCATCGCCGAGCAGCGGAATGTCGACTGGGTAGTTGCGGCCGAGTCGGTCGGCGTCGATGTCGAGCTGAATGAGCGATCGTGCCGGACGCAGCAGCGGGCTCCAGTTGAAGGTCGCGGTCTCGTTGAGCGACGCGCCAGCGGTGAGGAGCACATCCGTGGTGCCTCCCAGGAGCGTCTGGTGCGCCGCCGAGTGCCCGCCGACGCCCAGCACGCCCAGGGAGAGCGGATGGTCCTCGGGGAAGAGGCCCTTGGCTCGCGGCGTCGTGGCCACCCGTGCAGGGAGGAGCTCGGCGAGCGTGAGCACGTGATCCTGAGCCTCGGCGATGCCCACTCCCGAGCCGACCAGGATCACCGGTCGCTCCGCTCCGAGGAGCGCCTCGGTGGCGCGCTTCACCGCCCCGCGGTCGAAGGTCGCCGTCGGCGGCCGGTAGGTCAACGGATCGAACCAGGTCTCCTCCGTGCTCGTCCCCCAAAGATCGACCGGAACATTGAGGTGCACGGGCCCTGGTCGTCCCGTCATCGCCAAGCGAAGGGAGCGTCGCAGGTGCATTCCCATGCTATCGGCCGAGGTGACCATCGCCGAGTACTTGGTGATGGGGCGGAACATGGCCACGATGTCCATGTCCTCGCGCGAGGCCTCTTGCGCCGCCCCTTTGCCCAGGGCGTGACGCGCGGGCTGGCCCGTGAGCACCAGCACCGGAACACCGTCGGCGAAGGAGCAGGCGATCCCGGTCAAGAGGTTGGTGGAGCCGGGACCTGAGGTGCCGGCGCAGACCGCAAGGCGGTGGCTCACCCGGGCATAGCCGTCCGCCATGAAGGCGGCTCCCTCCTCGTGGCGAGCCACGACGAGGTCCATCTCGGGGTCCTCCTCGACGGCGGCGAAGAACGGATAGAGCAAGCCGCCCGGGATGCCAAAGACGTAGCGCACCCCTTCCGCCTTGAGATATCGGAGCAGCAGTTCGACAAGGGGCATCGGTGAGGACGGTTGCATTGTGCCCTCCGGCCTAGCGGTCTTCTGTCCCACTCACGTCCCACTCACGTCGCGACGAATCACCACCACGCGACACACGGCATCAGTGGGCGCATCGGTCGCAGGCGGCCTGTCCCCATGCCGCGCCGCCTCCAGGACTGGGCGTGCGGGCAGGTGCGCCCAGAACGTGGTGCCTACGTTTGGCTTGGACATGACCTCGAGCTTGCCCCCGATTCGGTCGAGCCGCTGCACGACCACCGAGAGCCCGAGGCCATAGCTGTCGCCGACCCGCGAGGCCTTCTCCGAGCCGCCTGGTTGGAAGATGCGCTCGAGGACGCGGTCCTCGATGCCTCGTCCCGTGTCCGAGACCTTGAGGGTGAGCATTCCAGGGGTACCGCCGATCTCGACGAGTATGCTTCCTCGCTCGGTGTACTTGACGGCGTTGGTGAGCAGGTTGTCGATTACCCGGTCGAGCAGCACCTCGTCGATCTCGACCTGCTCGGGCGCCTCGCGGGTCGAGAAGGTGCTGGTGCGGATGTCGCGGTGGTAGCAGAGCGCATTGAGGCGTCGGCGGATCGTCTCGACGAGCTTGGGGACCGCGACTGTGCTTGGTGTCAGGTTGGGGGCGGTCCCTGGGCTGGTGACCGTCTCCATCAGATTGCCCACCAGCGTCGTGAGCTGCGCCGAGGCCCGCGCCAGGGTGCTTAGCATCTCCTGGTCTGCTCGCGGGTCGCACTTCAGCACATCCGTGGAGAGGCGCATCACCGTGAGCGGGCTGCGCAAGTCGTGAGAGAGCCCCTGCATCGCCTTGAGTCGCTGCGTCTCGAGGGCGCGGATTTGCTCAATCACCCGCTGCTGACTCGCGAGCCGCTCGGCGATCTGCTCCTCCATCAGCCTGGTCCACTCGCGCTCTCGACGCTGGAACTCGAGGATCTCGCGACGTGTCTCGGCATCCTCGCGGGCCAGCCGGAGCATGGCGTCCTGGATGTCCCGTACTGCTCCTCCGTTCGCGCGACTTGCGCGGCGCCACTCGAGGGCGAGACCCCCTAGAAGCCCTAGCAGCGGCAATGCCCAGGCGGTGGACACGGTCGTGATGCCCGCGAGGTTGAACATTGCTGTCGCAGCCAGGCCTGCGGCGGCCCCGAGCGCGGAAAGGAGCCAGCGTACCGGCTCGACGAGCGTGAAGACGTACTCGCAGCGGTCGTCACCGAGGGCGATGCAGCGCGGGTGCTCCACGGAAACCGGCGGAAGGCCCCAGATCGTGGGCACCATCGCAATCTGCATTCGCCGCGTGAGGCACATGAGGTGGCTCTCATTGTTGCGGCTGATGTAGCTCATCGTGCAACGGCTGCCCTCTCGATGAGGCTCGAAATGGCCAGCGCGACAGAGAACGCTGTTGACGATTTTTGCTCCAATGAGATAGCCCGACCAAGGAGTGGTGACTCTGGCCGTTGCCATGAGGGGGCCGTAGCTGGTTCGATACTTCTGGGCGTTCGCTTCGCGGAAAGCCTCGTCGTCGGGAAAAAGCTCCCGAGCCGAGGACAGAAACCGCTCGCAGGTGCCCAGCGAGACCCACCGTGACTTCCCGTCGAAATCACTCGCTTGGAGGCCCGCGGAGATGGCCACTCTCTCGAGCACAGGAGCGCCGTTATACTCACGGAGGAAATCGGCGAGCCCCTGGAGGATCCGGATGTTGTAGTCGTTCCCGTCCGAAGTCACTTCAGACCGCTGAGCCTTCACGGTCCTCGCTTCTTGGGCCGCCATGAAGAGCACACCCTCTCCCCCATAGCCGTTAAGCAGCACGCAGGGCCGCAAGCACTGGGTATTGCTGGGTCTTTCCGGTTTGCCTTGTGGGTGAACGGCAAAACTGGCAGTAGATGCTCCCTTTTTGCGGGAGCGTATGCGTGGCCCAGCAAGGCGA
>JACRCT010000387.1 GCA_016218885.1 Deltaproteobacteria bacterium
CGGCTTCATCAGCGCTCCCAGGACCTTCACGTGCACCCTCATGGGCGGCCTCCTTGCTCTGCGGCCGAGGTTACCGCGGGACGCCCTCACCAGTGCAGAGGCTCGTCGGGCATCCGGTCGAGGTCGGGGCGCTCCCACTGATCGGGCCGATGCGCGCAGCGGCCGCACGGCCCATCGGGGGACGGCCAGCCGGTCCGCAGGCGCAGCCGCAGTCGCTCGGCAGCGTCGGACCGCCAGATATCGTCGAGCCGCTGCCGCCGCAGGTCGCCCAGGATCCACTCGCCCCAGGGGTCGTGGCAGCAGGGGACCACCTTGCCGTCCCAGAGCACCACCACCGTGCGCCAAGGTGCACGGCACAAGTACGGCCGCGGAGCGTCGCCGGCGAGGCGCAAGTCGCCGCGGGTGTTGGCGTCCAGGTCCTTGAGGAACGCGCTCACCCCGGGCAGCTCGAGCCGCGAGTAGCGGGAGAGGAAGTCCGCGTGTTGGTGGGCATTGGTCCGCATCCGCAGCATCTGGATGATCAGCTCCGGACGCGCAGAGGAGGAGGGCGCACGCGCGCGGTGCTCGAGGAGCGCCGCGACGTGGCCCTGGGCCGCTGCTCCCTGTGCGCCGGTGCCCCGCACCGACTCGAGCGTCGCGGCGTCGAGCCCGTCGAGCGACAGGACCAGCCGCGACAGGCCCGCCGCGGCGAGCGCCACGTAGCGCTCCAGCGGCAGCAGCCCGGGGTTGACGCTCAGCTCGGTCGGCAGCCCGGCCTGGGTGGCAGCCTGTACGAACTCGTCCAGACGCGGGTGCAGCAGCGACTCGCCCAGGTTGTGCAGCGCCAGGGGCTTGAGCGCCCGCTGTGCCTCGGCGATCTGCGGCAGCAGCTCCCGGAAGAGCCCGAGATCCATGAAGCCCACCGGGCGTGGCCCGGGCCCCTGGCCGCGGGGGCACATCAGGCACTGCATCGGGCAGGCGTTGGTGAGCTCGACCTGCTCGGTCGCAGGGGTGGGGCTGGGGACCGAGAGGGTTGCGCGAAGACGATTCCTATCGGTTTCCTCGCAGTCCACCACCAGCTTGAGGTCGCGCAACATCGCGATCCTGCTCTGGACCTCGTCGGGAGAGGCACCGACCTGTCGGGCGATCTTCTCGGGTGCGGTCTCTCCCCGGGCCAGAGCACGCAGCAGCGCATGCAGGAGGCCGTCGAGCTCGGCCGCACGCTCATCCACCAAGGACTCGACGAAGCGGCGCTCGCCGACCTGGAAGAGGCGCAAGTAGCGGGTGAGCGTGGGCAAGGTCACCTCGAGGGCCAGCGGGAGCCAAGGACGGGCGAGAATACGGGCCGGAGCGCGTCAGGTCGACAACGAGCGCTCCAGGCGATCCGTCTCCTTTGCGGCATCCCCCGTCCGTGCCTTGACGCCTCGGCATGCGGCGCTACACTGAAATCAAACTGAATATTCAACGATTTCCCCTGCCGTTCGCGTGATGGGTGGCATTTATTCGAACCTATTGTCCATTTGGGGGACCGTTGCTGACGATGCGTCCATGAGCAAGCCCTCGCTTCGGCGAGAAGGAAGCCTGCGGACGCCAGCGCGCTCCCCACCTGTCTAACGGGTTCAATGGACGCTTCCCACACGGCTCGGCGGGGGATTTTTTGTCTGAGGGCTGGGGTCCGGCCAAATGCGCCGGACCGTGGGGCTGCGACGCAGCAGAGTGAGGTAGGTAAGAGGCGCGGTCGCAGCTGCGGGCATCGATCGATCGCAAGGAAGAGCAGGGCTCAGCCGCCGGGCAATCGGCTGCGAGAACCGCGCTCAGGTCCCATCGGGTGGTGCGCCGGGCTGCGGCGGAAGCTCCTCTGGGGGCTTCTCGGAGGACGACGCCGCCCCCGCCCACGGAGCGAGCATGAGCACGCCGAAGATCGCTCCGTAGAGCCCGGCGACCGCCGGGCGACAGAGGATCATTCAACTGCTGCCGACGAGCGCGTAGAGCTGCCCGACGATGATGAAGAACGCGGCCCCACCCAGGGCTCCGATGACGCCGCGCGCCAGCTTGGAGGAAGGCATTCGCACGCACGAAGTCTAGCAGCGAATGCGTCGGCGCGGGGCTTGGGGGATGGCGGTGCGACCGGTCGGCGCCTCGTGACCGTTGCGGTGGCCAGGCGCTGTTCGCGATGGCGCGCCGCTTCTGGTCCTGGCGACTCGGCTGCGCTCCGCCCGCCTGGCGACCCTTCTGCGGGAGTGGCCGGGTGCGGGCATGGGGCGCCACTTTGGCGGGGTCGTCACCTTCCTGGTGGATTGAGCCAAGCCCACGATGCGTCTCGAACCTTCAGGCATCCCACCCCTCGATCGCTGGTCTGGTTGGGCGAGACGGTCCGACGCGGGTGCCCTGCTGGTCCGTCTCGCGGCCACGCTTCGGCAGGTCCAGCCGGCCGAGCTGGAGTCCGCTCGGGCCGTCGTCTCCTCTCTGGTGGAGAGGGCTCGAGATTCGGAGGTCGGCGTCCTCGTCCGCAGTGCGCTGGCGGCGCTCGTGGATGCCGCCCGTGGTCGCCGCTTCCTGGCAGCGCTCGAGAAAGACCAGGTCCAAGGCTGGCTCTCGGTGCTGCTTCCGGCTCTCGAGGCGGCGGACTACAGCGTGGGCACCCTCCTTCGCGCCCGGGCCCGTGAGGCCCCGGGGCAGGTCGTGCTGCAGACCTCGGCTCCAGAGGAGGAGGCGTTGGACGCGAGCGCGATCCTGCGGCGCTCGCGAGAGCTGGCCGCGGGCTTTCATGCCCTGCTCCACGGGGAGCGCGAAGGCCGGGTGGCGCTGCTCGCCGAGAACAGCCCCGACCTCGCTCTTTGCGACCTCGCCTGTCTGGCCCACGGGCTGGTGGACGTCCCGGTCCCAGCGAATGCCGCCGCCGACCAGGTCCAGTACGTCCTGCGACACGCGCAGGCCAGCGTGCTGGTGGCCTCCGACGAGGCGCAGCTGGCCAAGGTCCTCCCGGCGCGCGGCTCCCTGCCAAATCTCGTCTCGGTGGTGGTGCTGGAGCCCGGCGTCGCGCGACGGCACGGGTTGCTCTGCCTGGAGGACGTGATCGAGCGAGGCGCCTGTCTGCCCTTCGCGGCGCTCGAGGAGCGCGCCGCCGCGGTGCGCTCCGGCGACCTGGCGACGGTGATGTACACCTCGGGGACCACTGGCACTCCCAAGGGGATCGCCTTCAGCCAGCGCAACCTGGTAGCGAAGAGGCTGTGCCGGTCCTTCGCCCTGCCCGATATCGGGCAGGGCGACGTCATGCTGAGCTACCTGCCCCTGTTCCACACCTTCGGGCGCTACCTCGAGCTGCTCGGCGCGTTGTGGACCGGGGCGACCTACGTCTTCGCCCGCTCGCCGGCGCTCTCCGCGCTGCTGGAGGACTTCGCTGCGGTGGGCCCCAGCCTCTTCATCAGCGTCCCGCAGAAGTGGAAGGAGCTGCACGAGCGGGCGATGCAGGAGGCGGGAGGGGAGGACGACCCGGAGCGGACCGCCCAGGCGCTGCGTCGGCTCACGGGCGGCAAGCTGCGCTTCGGGCTCTCCGCCGCGGGCTTCCTCGACCCCCACGTGTTCCGGGCCTTCCAGCGCGCGGGAGTCGAGCTCTGCTCGGGCTACGGGATGACCGAGGCCACGGGCGGGGTGACCATGACGCCGCCGGGCCAGTACCTCGAGGGATCGATCGGCAAGCCGCTGCCGGGTATCGAGACACGCCTCGCCGCCGACGGCGAGCTGCAGCTGCGCGGCCCCTATCTCATGCAGGGTTACTTCCGGCCGACCGATGGAGATACCGGCCTCGACGCGGATGGCTGGTTTTCGACCGGAGACCTCGTCGCCCAGGAGGAGCGGGGCCACCTGCGCCTCACCGGACGCAAGAAGGAGATCTACAAGAACACCAAGGGCCAGACGATCGCCCCGCAGCGGGTGGAGAACCTGTTCCGGGACTTCGACGCCATCTCCCAGGCCTTCCTGGTCGGCGACGGTCGTGAGTTCAACACGCTGCTGATCTGGCCCCGGCCCGGGCACGCTCTCACACCCGTGGCCCTGACGGCAGAGGAGGGCGCGGGAGGGGCGGAGCACAGGCAGCGCGCGCTGCTGGGCTCGCTGGTCTCCTCGGCCAATCGCTTCCTGGCGCCCTATGAGCGGGTCGTCGACTTCGCCGTGCTGGACCGACCCCTCTGCGAGGAGCACGGGGAGCTCACCCCCAAGGGAAGCTTCAAGCGCGACGTCGTGGAGAGAAACCACGCGGCGCTCATCGAGCCCATGTACCGTCGCGCGGACGCGCGCGTGGAGATCGGCGCTCACGAGCTGGTCATCCCCAACTGGCTCCTGCGCGAGATCGGCGTGCTGCGCGAGGACCTGGTCGTGGAAGACGGGCGGCTGCGCGCGCGCGGTCGCAGCCTGGACGTGGGCCCGGCGGAAGGGGGGATTCGAATCGGCGACTTCGTCTACTCGGGTAGGCGGGCGATCGACCTGGGGACTCTCCTCGGGACCCCGGCGCTGGCCTTGGGCAACGAGGGGCTGAGCGCCTTTGTGGGACCTTCGGCCTTCCTCGGTCTGCTGGGGCGCCGCAGCGGCGAGGTCCGCGGCCTCGTGCTCTCCTCCACGCGCGAGGCACCGGCTCCGGGGCGCTGGCGTCGCCAGAGCCTGTTGCCGCTCGTTGAGTCGACGAGCCTGACGCGCGAGTCGCTGCACGCGGCCGCGGTTCTTCTGCGCGGCAGCCGGCGCGTGGCAAAGCCGGCTCTCGAGCACCTGGACCGCGGTGTCGGGCTGGGGGCGGAGGCCGCCGCGGTCTGCCGGTCGATATTGCGGCGTGCGGCCGATCTGCCCGACGAGCGCGTGCGCCGACTGGCCTTCCTGGCGCTGCTGCCCATCGAGGAGCCGAGCGAGACGATCTCGACCCTGCAGCGCTTCCTGGGGGAGCCGGGGGGCATAGCTGTTGGTCATCGACCCTCGAGGAACCAGCAGCCACCGGTCACCCCGAGCGAAGGGGCGACCCTTCGGCAAGTTCAGGAGCGCGAGCCCGGAGTCGAGGGGCCCCTCGACTGGGGCCGCCCTCTCGCAAGCTCGGGACGGCCTACGCTCGGGGTGAACGGAGCTGAGTCGACGAGTCGGTTAACGGCAGGGGAGGGGATTCGCGAGCGGGATCTGGCGCGGCTGGGCAGCCGGGGAGGCCTGTCCGCAGCGCAGGTCGAGGCCCTGCTCGGCCAGCTGCGCGCCCACGCCCAGGCTCGGGAGGTCGAGGAACGCGCCGAGGGGCGTGTGCGCCGCACGCTCGTCGCCGCAATGCGCCTGCTCTCCGCCTATGCCGTGGCGCACCCGGCCTGGTATCCGCGGCTGCACATCAAGCTCGCGCGGTTGAGCCTGCATGCCGACGCCGCCATCTCCGCGCGCGCCGCCGAGGAGCTGGACCGGCTGCAGCTGGGCTTCCGCTCGTGGCTGGGCCCGAATCTGCGCCTGGCGGTCGACCCCGAGACCGGGCGTGAATACGGGTGGCGCGACGTGTTGGTCTGCGACCCCCAGGTTCCGGGCCAGCACCAGTCGCTGCTCTCGCGCGCGGTGGCAGAGACGCCGCTGCTGCGGGAGGCCGCCTTCCTATTCGGGCGCGGGGCGCTGCTGTCGCTGGTGGACCTGCCACCGGGGAGCGTGCGGGTGGAGGCCGCAGGCTCACGCGCCGATGAGGCCCTCTATCGCCTCTCGGCACAGCCCCGCGCGGGCGAGCCGCTGGAGGTGGCGTTGCACCTCGCCGAGGCGGTGCCCGTGCTCGAGCTGCGCGAGGAGATTCACTGGCTGCTCACCGCCGGCGCTCCGCCGCCGCTGGTCCAGGCTTTCGGTGGGTACTACCCCGAGCACGGCCTCTACACGACCGAGCACATTCCCGGCGAGACGGTCGACCAGCAGCTGGCGCGCGTGGCAGCCATGGGGGCGACGGGTCGGCTGCGCGCCCTGTGGCCCTTCTTGGGCTGGACATCCTTTGCCGTGCATGTCTCCTTCTGGGACCGCACCGGGCGGCGCCTGGCGCTGACTCACCTCTCCGCCGGCGACGTGATCGCCCCTTCGCACGACTATCAGGTGGGGGCGCGCCTGCTATCGGTGCGCGACCGCGTGCGTTGTGAGGAGGCGAAAGACCTCATCTCCTCCTTCGAGCGCTCCTTCGTCTCGCCCATCGAAGCGCGCTACCCCGAGCTCGCGGGAGGGGTGGATCGACGGATTCTCCTCACGGCCTTCGTCGAGGCCTTGGGGGCCGAGCGCGCCGTGCCACTCTTGGCGGGAGCGCCCGCCGCCGAAGCGGGGCTCGAGCAGGCGATCACACGCTTCCTGGAGGAGCTGGCTCGCGAAGGGCTGACCCCGCAGCGGGTCTTCTTCGCCAGCCGACGCTACGAGCGGTGGATCGCTCTGAACCCCGAGGCCACGGCCGAGGCGCGGGGAGCCATGCTGCGCGAGCTGTGGGACACCTATCTGCTCGACGAGGTGGAGCAGGCCTGGACGGATACTCGGGTGCGCTTCTTCCGGCACACAGTGTTCGCCAAGGCGCGCCCACAGCTCGCTCAGGCGCTCGACCGCCTGATGGCCGAGGCGCGGGTCCACCGGCTCTCCGCCACCGAGCTGGGGGAGCTCGTGGCCACGTTGCGCACGCTCGTCCGGCCGACCGTGGAAGAAGACTATTTCCTGGCGCGAATGGCCTACCGGCACCTGCAGCCGGGCGACGACGCCGCGCTGATCAGCCTGCCGCTGGCCGGGCGGACGGTCACCGATGTGGTGGTCGGCCTGACCGATGCCGAGGGGCGGCGCTTCTCGGTGCGCAGCCCGGTCTCGGCCCGCGAGGTCGCGCGCCTGCTGCAGCTGTTCCATGAGGCCAGCCTGCCGGTGACCTTCTCGAGCGAGCACGAGCATCTGCTGGCGGTGGACGAGAAGGGCGTGCTGCTCGGCGGCGTCTTCTTCCGCCTGGAGGGGCCCGATCGGGCGCATCTGGAGAAGTTCGTGGTGGCGCGACAACACCGGAAGAAGGGCATCTCCGACGGGCTGATGCAGGAGCTGGTGCGCCGTCTTCGCGAGCGAGGAGTGCGCACCCTGGAGACCGGCTTCTTCCACCCGGACTACCTGCGCCGCTTCGGCTTCGGCGTGGAGCCCCATTCGGGAGGGCTCTTCCAGGACCTCAGGCGTCCAAGCGTCAGGCTGGAACGGCCCTAGGTTGCCAGGATGATGATGGCTGTTGCGGCTGTTAGAGGCGCGGCAAATGGCGATGCGCCATGCCTGCCGACTCGTTACACCTCCATTCATCCCCCATCGAGGCGTGGGCCGGGGGGCACGATGGGCCCCAAAGGGGCGTCGAGGTAGAGCAGCGAAGGCGCGAGATCGAGCGAGGTTCCACTGGACGGCCACTGGTTGGGCCTTGCGCGAGGGGGATGCGGTTTCAAGGTTTCGGGCCGGCCGACCCGACCGATGGGGTGGAGCCTATGAGCATCCTCAAGGACAAGCTGGCGAAGAAGGTCCCCGAGCTGCGCGATCACTACCGGAAGCTGGTCAAAGAGAACGCCTCGCTGAAGCTGAGCGAGGTGACCCTCGAGACGCTGTACGGGGGGCTGCGGGGGGTGAAGGGGCTGATCTGCGATACCTCCTCCGTGCCGCCGGACAAAGGGTTGCTGGTGCGGGGCATCCCCATCGGCGAGCTGGCGGAGCGGCTGCCCGAGGAGATCTGGTACCTCCTCCTGCTCGGAGAGCTGCCTGGCAAGGAGGAGCTGGCCGATCTGCAGCAGGATTGGGCCGCGCGTGCCAAGGTGCCCGGCTACGTTCTCCACGTGCTCGAGGCGATGCCGGCCGACTCGCACCCGATGGCGATGTTCAGCACCGCTGTGCTGGTGATGGAGAAGGAGTCGGTCTTCCGTGCCCGCTACGACCGGGGCATGAAGAAGGACGACTACTGGGACGCGGCGTTCGAGGACGCGGCAAACCTGCTGGCGCGGCTGCCCGAGATCGGCGCCTGGATCTACCGGCGGCGCTTCGACAAGGGCGCGCCCATCCCCGCCGACTCCACCCTGGACTGGGGAGCGAGCTTCGCGCGCATGACCGGGTTGCCCGACCCGAACGGCGAGCTCTCCAAGCTGATGCGGCTGTACTTCACGCTGCACTGCGACCACGAGGGCGGCAACGTGAGCGCGTTCACTGCCCACACCGTGGGCTCGGCGCTCTCCGACCTGTACTACGCGCTCTCGGCCGGCCTGGACGGGCTCGCCGGACCGCTGCACGGCCTGGCCAATCAGGAGTGCCTGGGCTGGATCCTGGAGACCAACAAGAAGTTCGGCGGGGCGCCGTCGGAAGAGCAGCTGGCCAAGTACGCCCAGGAGACGCTGGACGCCGGGCGCGTGGTGCCGGGCTACGGACACGCGGTGCTGCGGATCACCGACCCCCGCTTCATGGCCCTGCACGCCTTCGGTGCACGGTACTGCCCGGAGGACCCGGCCTACCTGACCATGGCGCGCATCTTCA
>JACRCT010000375.1 GCA_016218885.1 Deltaproteobacteria bacterium
ACCGCCCGGCCATCCAGGTGCCTCAGGACGTTCTCGAGGAGCACCTTCAGCGAGAACGGCAAGCGCCGGACCTCATCGCTCCGCGGGAGCGCGAGGTACTCGAAGGTCGAGCCCCCCACTCGGAGCGCTTCCCTGGGTGCCGAGACTCCCATGCCGACCTCCCCGCGAGAGGCGGACGCTAGGGACGACGCTCGCGGGGAGCAACCTCGTCCCTGGACTAGCACTGCTGCGTCAGATCACGCGGCAGGCAGGGCCTCGGGCGTCAGACCTCAGGAGCAGGCGACCCGAAGCCCGAAGTCTGGTGCGACCAGGAGATCCTGGTCCGCAAGGAAAGGGGGTAAGCGGATGAACCCTTGAAATGCGGTGAATCGTCCAGCGGGTGCGAAACCCGTCCGAGCAGAGCCACAGCCAGGCGGCTCGGTAGCGAGCCTTGCTCCGGAAGCGGTAACGCCAAGGAGATGCGTAGGCGCACGAGCGGTTGGGCCGCGGGAGGTTGGCCACGAAATGGGCAATATTCCGGGAGCCGAGGAGGCCAGACTCTCCGAAGGCAGCAGCGACACCCTGGGCCACGGCGCATGAGGGTGGCGCTCCCGGCGGGGTCTTAGACCGCGGCACGAGCGAAGAGGACGATCCAGAAACCTGGGAGGCCCACGCCTCCCCACATAAGGCGTCGAGTGGTGGTAGGCCGAAGACAAGGGAGACCGGAGTCGAGGCCGACGGAGGCGTGGGAGTCGGAGGGCTGCGTAGGAGCGATGAAGTCGGGGAACGCGTGACGGCGGACCCGGCGGAGCAAAGGCGGCCCGCGTCGATACGAGCTTTGGGAGGGAACCATGTCCGATGCGACGACGTCGGGGGACATGTTACCGGGACTTTCGAAGGTAGCGGAGAGAGCGAAGCGGAATCCGACGGAGAGGATCCTGGCGCTGGCGCGGTTCATCGACGTGCCAGCGTTGGCCCGGTCCTTCAACCGGCTGAGGAAGGACGCGGCCGTAGGAGTGGACGGGGTCACGGTGGAGGGCTACGGGCAGCGACTGGAGGAGAACCTGCAGGCACTGCACGAACGGATGAAGGCAGGGCAGTATCGCCATCAACCGATCCGCCGTGTGTACATCCCGAAGGAGAACGGGAAGGAGAGGCCGATAGGGGTATCGACCGTGGAGGACAAGGTCGTGCAGGGGGCGATTCGAGAGGTGCTGGAGGCCGTCTACGAGCAGGATTTCCTAGAATGCTCGAAGGGCTTCCGGCCTGAAAGGAGCGCCCACGACGCGATCCGGGCGGTCGATCGGGAGGTACGCAGAGGGTCCATGAAGTTTATCCTGGAGGCGGACTTCGTGTCCTTCTTCGACAGCATCGTCCGCAGGATGCTGATGGAGATGCTCCGGGAACGGATAGCCGATGAGTCGCTGCTGAGGCTCGTCGGCAAGTGCCTACACGTGGGAATCCTCGAAGGGACGGAGTACACCGAGCCGGACCTTGGGGCGGCCCAGGGGTCAGCGTTATCGCCGTTGCTTGGCAACATCTACTTGCACCACGTGTTGGATGTCTGGTTCGAGCGCGAGGTGAAGCCGCGGATGAAAGGTCAATGCGTGCTGGTGAGGTACGCAGACGACTTCGTCCTCGGTTTCGAACGCAAGGACGACGCGGAGCAGGTGGAGAACGCACTGCGCGAGCGGGTAGCGAAGTACGGACTGACCCTCCACGCGGAGAAGACACGGTTGTTCGAGTTCCGGCCGCCGAAGGACGGCGGGGGGAACAAGGGCACCGTGACCTTCGACTTCCTCGGGTTCACGCTGTACTGGCAGAAGACCCGGCGAGGGAGCTGGCGGATGGGGTGCAAGACGCGGCGTGCGCGCCTCAGACGGTTTGTCAGCAACGTCACCGACTGGTGTCGGCGTCACCGCCACCGGGCGGTCGAGGAGCAGCACGTGACGCTCACGCGCAAGCTGAAAGGGCACTTCGCATACTACGGGGTGAGCGGCAACCTGAGCAGCCTGGCAAAGGTCGTCGTGGAGACGACCAAAGCCTGGCAGAAGTGGCTCAACCGCCGTAGCCAGCGGGCGCGGATGACATGGGAGCGTTTTGAGGAAGTGCTCAAGAAGTACCCGCTCCCCAACCCCCGAATCAGCGTGCAGATATGGGGGTAAGCCCTGCGAGACGTAACGGCAGAAGAGCCGGATGGTGGAAATCTCCTTGTCCGGATCTGGGGGGGGCCCGGGGGCCGGAAGGCTCCCGGGCTACCCGACAGGCCCGAGGCCGCACCTCACGCAGTAGCCGGGTCCCGGCGCGAGCGCCCTGGCGGCGGCTACTGCCCGCGCGTCGCCACGGCGAGGCTCGAGAAGCCTGCCTCCCGGGCCCGCTCCATCACCGCCACCACGCGGCCGTGGGCCACGCCCTCGTCGGCCTGGAGGACGAGCATCGCCTCGGGCCGGTCGCGGTGGGCTGCCCCGAGCCGTCCCGCCAGCTCGGCCTGGGCCACCGCCTCCCCGGACAGGAGCACTCGCCCGTCCGCGAGGATCGCGACCACCACGTCCTGCCGGCCAGGGGCCAGATCTTGCGCGCTTCCCTCCGGTAGCTCGATCCGCACCCCGTTGCGATCGCCCGACGCGCTCGCGGCGTCCACCGCCATGGAGGCGCCGACCATGAAGATGATGAGCAGGACGAGGAAGATGTCGGTGAGCGGAGTGATGTTGATCTCCGCGAAGACCGCGGAGGCCTCGTCGTCGTTCGCCTCCGGCATCGTCCCAAGTCCCATGGTGACCCTAGGTCCGCGCGGCCGCGGCGTCCTCCGCCGGTGCGGGATCCTCTGCCATGGGGCCGCGGTGGAGCAGGAGTTCGAGGACCTCGTCCGCGGCGAGTCTCATCGCCGTGAGGGACGAGGAGATGGCCGAGGTGAAGAGGTTGAACAGGACCACCGCCTCGATGGCGACGGCGATCCCGGCGGCGGTGGCCACGAGGGCCTCCGAGATCCCGCCGGC
>JACRCT010000376.1 GCA_016218885.1 Deltaproteobacteria bacterium
AACCGCCTGGTTGGCGAGGACGCCGCGGGCCCGCGCGTCTTCGACCGGCTGCGCGCGCAGAGCCTGCCCGAGGAGCTCGAGCTCGTGGATGGCGGGCTCGCCGGCCTCGACCTGCTGCGCTGTGCCGACGGCGCGCAGCGGCTGGTGTTTGTGGACGCGGTCTGCGGCCTGGGCACAGCGGTGTCCGAAGTCGACGCGGAGGCGGTGGCCGCGCTGGCCGACGGCGCGCACCACCACGGCGCGGGATTGCCGTACCTGCTGCGCGCCCTGGACTGCGCCTGTGACGGCGCTGTGCCCGAGGTGCGGGTGGTGGGCCTCGAGGGGGTTCCTGACGCCGAAGCCATCGAGCAGGCCGCCGAGCTGGCCCTGCGTCTGGCCGTCGATCCCGGGAGGCGATGAATGGACCCCAAGCGTCCCATGCCCGCCAGGCAGGCGGGCCCCGCCGAGCTGGTGGAGGCCGTCGGCCGGCTGGAGCGGCTCGCGGAGGAGAACGCCCTGCTGCTGGAAGAGGTGCAGGTCGCCCGGCGAGCCTCGGAGATCACTGCCCGGCTGGTGGTGGACCAGTTCGTCAAGATCGAAGAGGTGCTGCGGGTGGTGGAGCAGAAGGCGACCACCGAGAAGGATCTGCGCGAGCGGCTGGCCTGCGAGCTCAAGGATTCCGAGCGGCGGCAGCGCGAGCTCGACGAGGCGCGGGTCGCCGCGGAGTCGGCCAATCGCACCAAGAGCACCTTTTTGGCCAACATGAGCCACGAGCTGCGCACCCCACTCAACGCCATCATCGGGTACGCCGAGATGCTCGGTGAGGACGCCGAGGACCGCGGCGACACCGGGGCCACCGCCGACCTGCGCAAGATCCACGCGGCGGCCAAGCACCTGCTCTCGCTCATCAACGACGTGCTCGACCTGTCGAAGATCGAGGCGGGCAAGGTGGACATCTTCGTCGAGAGCGTGGACGTGGCGGCGGTGGTCAAGGACGTCGCCGCCACCGTGGCGCCGCTGCTGGAGAAGAAGTCCAACGCTCTGACCATCACCTGCGCACCGGGCGTCGGCGCGATGCGCACCGACCTGACCCGCTTGCGCCAGTGCCTGTTCAACCTGCTCAGCAACTCCGCCAAGTTCACCGAGAAGGGGACGATCTCGCTGGGCGTGCGCCGCCTGACTGCCGAGGGACGCGACTGGGTGTCCTTTGAGGTCAGCGACACCGGCATCGGCATGTCAGAGGAGCAGATCGCCAAGCTGTTCCAGCCCTTCACCCAGGCCGACGCCTCCACCACCCGCAAGTTCGGCGGCACAGGCCTGGGCTTGACGGTGACCCGGCACCTGTGCCGGCTCATGGGAGGAGACTGCTCCGTCCGCAGCGAGCTGGGCAAAGGCTCGACCTTCACCGTGCGGCTTCCCGCCGACGTGCAGGCCAAGGCCACCGCTGCCGCCGCGCCCGCGTCCGCGACCAGCCCGATCCCGACCAAGCCCTCCTCCGCCGGCCCCATGGTGCTGGTCATCGACGACGACCCCACGGCGTGCGAGCTGCTGCAGCGCATGCTCGCCCGCGAGGGCTACCGCGTGGAGTGCGCCAACAGCGGGCCGGAGGGCCTGCGGCTGGCCGCGGAGCTGACGCCGCAGGTCATCACCCTCGACGTGCTCATGCCCGGCATGGACGGCTGGGCGGTGCTCACCGCGCTCAAGGCCGAGCCGCGGACCGCGGCGATCCCCGTGGTGATGCTGACCATCCTCCACGAGCAGCAGCTGAGCTTCTCGTTGGGGGCGGTGGACTGCCTGCCCAAGCCCATCGAGCGTCCGCGGCTGCTCTCGGTGCTGCGCAAGTACGGGCGAGGCCAGCTGCGGCGGGCGATGGTGGTCGACGACGACCCGCCGACCCGCGAGATGCTGCGGCGCCAGATGGAGGGCGACGGCTGGCAGGTGGTCGAGGCCGCCGACGGCCGCGACGCCCTGGCGCACCTCGAGGAGGGGGTGCCGCAGGTCATCCTCCTGGACCTGATGATGCCCGAGATGGACGGCTTCGAGTTCGTCTCCGAGATGCGCCGGCGCCCGGAGTGGCGCCAGATCCCGGTGGTGGTGGTGACCGCCAAGGACCTCACCACCGAGGACCGGGCGAGGCTCAGCGGCAACGTGGAGCGGGTGCTGCAGAAGGGTGCCTACTCCCAAGACGAGCTGCTGCGTGAGCTGCGGCACGTGCTCGAGGCGTCGAGCGAGGCTGCGCAGCCCCAGACCGTGGCGGGCTAGGAGGCACCTCCATGAATGGCGAAGGCTCGGGCCGAGGCCCCGCTGACCCGCTGGCGCAGCTGCGCCACGACCTGCGCACCCAGGTCAACCAGATCCTGGGGTACTCCGAGCTGCTGGAGGAGGAGGCGCAGGACGCCGGCTCCGCGGCTTCGGTCCCGACCCTGCAGCGAATCCAGAGCGCGGCGCGGCGCCAGCTCGAGCTCATCGAGGGCTTGCGCGCCCTCCCGCAGCCGCCGGCCAGCCCCGCCCCCCCGCCAGCTCAGACCCAGCCGCAGCTGCGGATCGAGCCCGTGGACAGCGCGGCCCCCGCGAGCGGGGAGCTGCTGGTCGTCGACGACAACGAGATGAACCGGGACATGCTCTCGCGCCGGCTGCGCCACAAGGGCTACCGCGTGGAGGTGGCCGAGGACGGCGAACAGGCGTTGCGCATGCTCGCCTCGCGCAGCTTCGACCTGGTGATCCTCGACGTGATGATGCCGGGGATCAGCGGCCTGGAGGTCCTGGTGAGGCTGCGCGCCGACCGCAGCGCCTCGGACCTGCCGGTGATCATGGCCACCGCGCGCGACACGAGCGAGGACGTGGTCGAGGCGCTGCGGATGGGGGCCAACGACTACGTCACCAAGCCGCTCGACTTCCCGGTGGTGCTGGCCCGCGTCCAGGCGCAGCTCGCCCTCAAGCGGCAGGCGGACCGCATCCGCGAGCTGGCCCGCGACCTGGACCTGCGCAACCGCTTCATCCAGCACACCTTCGGGCGCTTCGTGTCCGACGAGGTGGTGCGCGGCCTGCTCGAGACCCCGGAGGGCCTC
>JACRCT010000378.1 GCA_016218885.1 Deltaproteobacteria bacterium
CGGGCGGACGTGGACGTCTCCTACCGGATCTACCTGCGCTCCGACGTGCTCGCCCCCGGCATTGCGCGCGATGCGGTGGCGCCCGGGACGCTGCAGGTCGTCGTGCCGCGCGAGGGCGTGCTGCGGCTGCGCTCGCGAGGCGAGTCGGACGTGCGCTGCCGGCTGTTCGACGCGGCGGGACGGCGGATCGCCGCCTCGGCGAGCGTGGGCGAGGACTGGAACTGCGCCTTCGCCGAGCCGGTGAAGGCGGGCCAGTACACCCTCTCGTTGGAGAGCGAGACGCTCGAGCAGGTCATCACTCATGTCGGCATCGCGATGCCCAAGATCGAGACCGCGCCCCCGCTCGCCGATGGCCAGACCCTCAAGATCGGCACCCTGGTGATCGCCGCGCCGGTGCCGCTGCCGGCCGCGGCGCAGGGTGACGTGGTGCAGGAGGTCACGCTCAAGTCAGCCGGCGCGGCCTTCTCCTGCGACGTTTCGGGCAAGGACGGCGTCATCGCCCGTCAGAGCGAGGTGAAGGACTGCTCCTTCCTGCTGCGCGGCAAGGGCGAGGCCCTCCAGATCCGCGCCTGGCTCGTGGAGCGCTCGCCCACCGGTCCGGTGTCGGTGCAGGTCCACGTCGCTTCCCGGCCGGTCACCGCGGGCTCGGGGAAGGTCCCCGGCGACGGCGCGACCCTCGCCACCCTCGCGCACGAAGGCCGCTACAAGACCAGCCCTGACATCTTCTGCCTGCCCGAGCCGAAGAAGGGCGTGCTCGAGCCGTGCGGACCCGAGGTCTCGCTCGAGAAGGGGCCGGTGGTCTTCGCGGCGTTCGGCGCCAAGGATGCCAAGCTCCCGCTCGACGAGATCGTGCTCGAGACGCCCGCGGCACCCACGCCGGAGCGCGTCCGCGTCGCCAACCAGCCCTTGCTGCAGCTTCAGCGGTCCTCGGGCAAGGCGGTGCACCTGCTGCGCGCTACCGGGCTATCGGGCGAGCGCTCGGACGTCGCCTGTGCGCTGGGGCCCGGGTCGCGTGTCATGCGTGACAACGAGTGCTTCGCCGCCAGCGGTGTGGGCGAGGAGGCCGTAGCCCGAGTCTGGACCGCCGGCGAGGAAGGCGATGCCGAGCTCACGCGCTTCGCCGTCAAGCTTCCGCAAGGAACGCTCACGCTGGTGGCCGGGCAGCAGTCGCTGACCTGGCCGGCCTGGCCTGCGCGGTTGGTCTTGCCTGCCCAGCCCGCGCGCATCGAGCTCACGCTTCCGCCGCAGACCTGGGCCGTGCAGCTCGATGGGACAGGCCGCGCGGTCGATCTCTGTCCGCCGGAGAAGGATCTCGCGCGTTGCGTCTTCGCCACCCGCGGCGGCGAGATCGCTCTCTGGGGCGAGGGCGAGCGACGGGCTGACGCCATCCTGCTGCTCGGAGCCGCGCCGGCTCGCGCGCATCTGACGGCGGGGCTCTTCGAGGCCGCGGCGTCGGTTGCGGGGGCTCTCGAGATCTCGGTTCCCGCCGCGGAGAGCGTGCGCCGCCTCGAGGTGCAGGGCGCTCGGACCTGCACGCTGCGCCTGGCCGGTGGGGTCCGCATCGCCGGCTGCGTGGCGACGATCCCGGCGGGGCAGAGCGGCGAGCTGCTCGTGACCCATGAGGGCCGGCCGGTGCGGGCGATGACCCACGCTGCCGAAAGCTTCCTCGACGGCTACTTCCCGCTGCTCGTGCAGTCCGGCGGACCGACTCCTCCCGCGCCCGCGCCGCTTCTTGCGCTCGGGCGGGCCGTGCCTCTCGTCGGAGGCCAGGGGTGGACCGAGTTCAGCCTGTCGTTCGAGAAGCCGGCGGTGGTGCACGTGCGCGGGCAGTCGGGGGTCTGCGCTCTGGTGGCCAAGGAGCACGTCGTCGCAGTCGATGGCCTGGGAGCGGGTTGCGAGCTCCACTGGCTGGTGGCGCCCGGCGTCTACCGCCTCGTTGCGCGTCCGTTCGGCGACCAGCCCCTGACCGGCACCATCGCCTGGACCCAGACCGAGGTTGAGCCGATCGCCGAGGGCGTGGGATCGGAGCGCTGGATCGCGCCGGGCGAGGCAAAGCTGTTCCGCTTCACGCTCGCCTCCGCGGGGCGGGTGGGCATCGGCCTGCAGGAGCCGGCGGAGACGCTGCGCTGCGCGGTACGGAACCCATCGCAGGCGATGGTGGGCGACGGGTGCCAGCAGTTCCTCAAGCTGGAGGCGGGCAGCTACCTGCTCGAGGTGTCGGCTCCCGCGAGCGTGCGCACCACGCGATTCCGTCCGGTGGTGGTGGGCCTGTCGGGCGCCAAGATGGAGGTGCCCGAGCAGTACCTGCGCGACTTCTTCCAGCGCATCGGAGGAGTCCCGTGAGTGTGAGTCACGTTAGGGATGACGTCGGTGCGCCGGGAAGGGAACGGGCGTCGGAGCGCGATCGAGGGTTAACGCCGGGAAGGGAAATGGAAGTAGCGCCGGACCGCGGTCAAGGGTTGGGGTCGAGAAGGAAAATGGAAGTGGCGCCGGACCGCGCTCAAGGGTTGGGGTCGAGAAGGCAAATGGAAGTGGCGCCGGACCGCGATCAAGGGTTGGGGTCGAGAAGGGAAATGGAAGTGGCGCCGGACCGCGGTCAAGGGTTGGCGCCGGGAAGGGAAATGGAAGTAGCGCCGGACCGCGGTCAAGGGTTGGGGTCGAGAAGGAAAATGGACGTGGCGCCGGACCGC
>JACRCT010000379.1 GCA_016218885.1 Deltaproteobacteria bacterium
GCCGCTGCGCCTGGGCGATCACGTTGGCCATCGTGAAGGTCTTGCCCGAGCCGGTGACGCCCAGCAGGACCTGGGCCTGGTCGCCGCGGCGGATGCCGGCGGTGAGCTCCTCGATGGCGCGGGGCTGGTCTCCCTGAGGCTGGTATTCGCTGACGAGCTCGAAGGCAGTCATGGCCGCAAGAATGTAACAGCCACGGCGGCGGCGAGCTTCGCCTTTCCATGGGCGGGCCGCGACGCGCCGATGGCACCCTCCGCCAAGGACGGCTATGTAAGGCCCCGACCGCGCCTGGAGGCCCCCGATGCTCACCGTGGAAGAAGCGCTCGCCGAGATCCTCGGTCAGGTCCCCCGCATGCCCGCCGAATCAGCGGGGCTGCTCGAGACCCTCGGGCGGGTGCTGGCCGAGGAGGTGTCCAGCCCACGGGACCTGCCACCGCACGACGTGTCGCAGATGGACGGCTACGCGGTGCGCTCCGAGGACCTGCGGGGGGCCTGCGCGGGCTCGCCCGCCCAGCTGTCGGTGGTGGCGCGCTCGGTTGCGGGCCGCGGCACGGACCGCCCGGTGCGAGAGGGAGAAGCGGCGCGGGTCCTCACCGGAGCCCCGCTCCCCGAGGGCGCCGACGCGGTGGTGGTCCAGGAGGAGACCGAGCGAGACGGCGACCTGCTGCGCGTGAAGGTCGCCCCCTCGCCCCGCGATTTCGTGCGCGCGCGGGGGGCCGACCTCGCCGCGGGCTGCGCCGCCCTCGCCCAAGGCACCCTTCTCGGGCCGGCCCAGATCGCGCTCCTCGCCTCCGTGTGGCGCTCGCAGGCGCGGGTCTTCCAGCGCCCGCGGGTGGCGGTGCTGTCAACTGGCGACGAGCTGCTCGATCTCGACGGGCTCTGCTCCTCCGGCGCAGCGGCCGCGGCCCCAGTGCCCCAGCGCATCATCGACTCCAACTCCTGGAGCCTGTGTGCTCAGGTGCTCGCCGCCGGGGCCACCCCGGTACGGCTGGGTCTGGCCCCCGACGACCCGGAGGCGATCGGCCGGGCCCTCGACGCTGCCGCTCGCTGTGACGTGGTGTTGACCAGCGCCGGCGTCTCGGTGGGCGAGCGCGACTTCGTCAAGGACGTGCTCGCCCGGCGGGGCGTCGAGCTGCGCTTCTGGCGGGTGGCCATGAAGCCAGGCAAGCCCTTGGCCTTCGGGCTCAAAGGCGGGCAGCTCTACTTCGCCCTGCCCGGCAACCCCACCTCGGCGATGGTCTCCTTCGAGCAGTTCGTGCGCCCCGCCCTCCTGACGATGGCCGGGCGCAGGTCCGTCCGGCGAACCCGGCTCATGGCCAGCCTCGAGGGCACGCTGGCCAAGAAGGCAGGGCTGGTGCACTTCGTTCGCGCGCGTTCCCGAGTGGATGCCGGAGGGCGCCTGGTCGCCGCTCCGGTGCCAAGGCAGGACTCCGGACTGATCTCTTCGATGGCCCAGGCCGACAGCCTCATCGTCCTTCCCGCCGCAGTCGAGAAGGTCGCCTCCGGCGAGGCGGTCGAGGTGCAGCTGCTCGATGGCTTCGAGGGTTGACGCAAGCGCCGGGGCCCCCCTACCGGGTGAGCCGGCCCTTGCCACGGAGCAACTGCTGCCGGGAGGGAGCATCCAAGCAACGGACCGCGCAGGCTGGTGGAGAGGGAAGGTCCGCGGGGCCCTTGAATGGGAAGCGGGCGCGCGCCATCATGTGCCCCGCCGCGATGGCCGGAAGGCCGAGCTTCAGAAGGGCTCGCGGCAGGCGGGCGGGAAGGACACACGGCAGATGGACAAGCAGCGAGAGACGGAGAGAACCCCGGGCGGCATCTCCCGGACGTTGGAGGTCTACGCCGAAGCCCAGCTGCCCACCGCTCGCGGCGAGTTCCGAACCCTGGTCTTCCGCGAGCGGCGCACCGGCCTGGAGCACGTGGCGCTGATCATGGGAGAGGTCGCGGGCGAAGAGGGTGTGCCGGTTCGCGTCCACTCCGAGTGCCTGACCAGCGAGGTCTTCGGCAGCCTCAAATGCGACTGCAAGGCCCAGCTCGACCACGCCCTCGAGGTGGTCGCTCGCGCCGGGCGCGGGGTGGTCCTCTACCTGCGCCAGGAGGGCCGGGGCATCGGCTTGGGCAACAAGATCCGCGCCTACGCGCTGCAGGCGCAGGGCCACGACACGTTCGACGCCAACCGCCTGCTCGGCTTCGCCGATGATCTGCGCCGCTACGACGTGGCCGCGGAGATGCTACGGCTGCTGGACGTGCGCTCGGTGGACCTGATCACCAACAACCCGATCAAGATCGCCGCTCTGGTCGACGAGCGAATCCCAGTGCGCCGGCGCATTCCCTCCACCGCACCCATTCACCGCGACAACGAAGGCTATCTGCGCACCAAGGTCGAGCGCTCCGGCCACCTGATCGAGCTCCCTCCCTCCACCCTGAAGGACGCCGATCAGCGAACCGGTTGATTCACTTGGGCGTTTTCTTCCCAAGCGAGAACGCCGGTGTACACTCACGGTGAGCGCCGGCTGCTAATGCAATCGAGTCCCCTCTATCGGTGCCGGCTCGTCGAGCCGCTTCATGGCCCTGATCAGCGTCAGATTCTGGGGAGTCCGCGGGAGCATCCCCGCTCCCGGCTTTGCCACCGTCGGCTTCGGAGGCAACACCTCCTGCGTCGAGGTGCGCGCCGGCGACGACGTCGTCATCCTGGACATGGGCAGCGGCTTGCGGATGCTGGGCGAGTCCATGGGCCGGGCCCCCGCCAAGGCATCCCTCTTCCTGTCGCACTACCACTGGGACCACATCCAGGGCTTGCCGTTCTTCGGCCCGGCCTACAACCCTGCCTCGGCGCTCGACATCTATGGCCCGGTGCGCGAAGGCCGGGACGTGCGCTCCATCCTGTCGGGGCAGATGGTGGCGCCTTACTTCCCGGTCACCCTCGAAGCCTTCCGGGCGAGGATTGGCTTCCACACCGTGGCTGATGGCCAGACCATCCGCATCGGTGCGACCCGGGTGACCGCCAGCGAGCTCAACCATCCGAACGGTGTGCTCGCCTACCGCGTCGAGCACGAGGGCAAGGCGGTGGTCTACGCCACCGACACCGAGCACGGGACCGCGGCGGACAGGGCGCTGGTCGCGCTCGCTCATGACGCCGAGGCCTTGATCTACGACTCGATGTACACCGACGACGAGTACACGGGGTCCAAGACGGGTTGGGGGCACTCGACCTGGTCCGCCGGGCTGCAGATCGTCCAGAAGGCGGGCGCGAAGCGGCTGGTGCTCTTCCACCACGAGCCCACTCGCACCGACCGCGACCTCGAGGCCCTGTGGAACACGGTGAAGGGCCAAGGTGGAACGGCCCTCATGGCGCGCGAGGGCGAGACCCTGGAGTTCTGACGCCCCTCCTCCCCTCTCAGGGGAAGTGGATGCCACTCTGAGCATCAGGCGCGGGAATCCGGTCCCCCCGAGCGTAGCTCCCGCCGCGCAGCGGTGGGAGCGGAGTCGAGAGGCCCCCTCGACTCCAGGGCTCACGCTGCTCCCCTCTCAGGATCCCTGCTCCGTCTTGCGCGACCCTGCTTCCCGGCGGGCGCGGGCGGCGCGCATCGCGCGGCGCAAGGTCTCCTTGAGCCCCAGGAACGGCACGCGCTGCAGGGCCTCCTCGGCCGAGACCCAGGCGTAGCGGCTGTGCTCGCGGCGATCGAGACGAACCTTGCCGCTGGGCGGCGCCATGGTCCAGAAGGCGGTCTCCTGGAAGATGCGCGGCGGACGATCGGGGCGTGGCTCGCCGAACAGGAAGGCATGGGTGTAGCCGAGAGCCTCGACCGACCCGTTGATGCCCGTCTCCTCGCCCAGC
>JACRCT010000377.1 GCA_016218885.1 Deltaproteobacteria bacterium
CCTGTCGCCGCGCAGCTTCTCCAGCAGCTCGCGGTACTGGGGTCTGCGGACGAGCACGGGGCGGCGCAACCCCGGCAGCCGCAGCTCCTGCGGCAAGTCTGCAGGGACGTCCTCGACGACGTGCTTGCCCGCGCGCCCGACCACGCGCTCGTCCAGCCAGGCGAGGGAGCCGCTGCCGCGCCAGATCTCGTGCAGCTCGGCGATCTTCGCCTTCACCGGCTCGACGTGGGCGTTGGTGACCACCCAGGTGTCGAAGCGCTCGAGTGCGGTTAGCGCCTCGGCGGCGTGCGGCCGGAAGGCGCGGAGGGTCTTGCGGTAGTTGTAGCGGAAGAGGATCTGCTCCAGGCCCTCGCGGTCCTTCTCCTCGCGGAAGGCGCCGCAGGCGTCGAGGAGCTTCTTGGCCACCGGCATCATCCGCTGATACGGGTCCACCGTGGCCGGGCACACGATGCGCCCCTTCCAGAGCCACCCGTACTCCTGCGGGGCCGCGAGCACCTCGGCCTCGAAGCGGTCCGCCAGGGCGCGGATCTCGTCGAGCGGGCGACCGGTCACCGTCGCCAAGTCATCGAGGTAGCCCTCGCGAAAGGGCCGGCCCTCGACCTCGGCGTCGGTCATGGTTCCGTCGAAGTCCAGGATCACCAGGCTGCGCACCGGATACCCCGCTCGAGTAGTTGGCGCCCCATCTTACGGTAGCTTGAAGGCTCCGCCTTCTTCGCTTTGGGCGACTCTCGCCGGGCGAGCTCGGAGACCGCTCGTTTCCTAGCGCTTCGGAGCAGCGGCCGGACCGCCCCTGGGACCGCGGGCGTCCACGCTCCTGGGTTCGCACTTTCTGGATCACAGGTCCTTGGCGGCGGATGCTCGGCGAGCTGGGACTCCTCACAGGGAGAGTGGTCGCGAACCCGCTTCTACCCGATGTATCTTGCGCCACCATGACTGCCCCAACTGCCCCTCAGGCTCCCGCCGCCGACCTGGCGCCGCCCTCGCCCTTCTTCCGCTGGAGCATCCTCGGCGCCTGCAGCCTCGCGATGTTCGGCTGCTACTACGTCTTCGACGCGCTGGCGCCGGTGACCCCGCTGCTTCAGAAGGCGCTGGGCTTCACCGACGCGCAGGTCGGGCTCCTGGACACGGCTTACAACCTCGCCGCGCTGCTCACCCTGATTGCGGGCGGCGTGCTGATCGATCGGCTGGGGACCCGGCGCTCTGCCGTGATCTTCGCCGCCATCGGAGCCCTGGGCGGTCTGCTCATCGCCGTTGGCCCCTTGGTGCTGCCACAAGCCCCGGCCTACGGGATGATGGCCGGGCGCTTCGTGCTGGGGGTCGGCTCGGAGCTGTTCATCGTCGCCGCCACAACGGTGGTCGGACGCTGGTTCAAGGGCAAGGAGCTGTCGTTCGCGATGGGGCTGCAGCTCCTCATTGCGCGGCAGGGCTCCTACGTCGCTGACAAATCGCCCGACTGGTTTCAGGGCCTGTTCGGTGGCTGGCAGACGCCGCTTCTGCTCGCCGCGGCGCTGGGGGGCACGTGGTTCGTGTTCGCGGCGCTCTACGCCCAGCTCGAGTCGACCGCGGCCAAGCGCTACCCGGTCAAGGCGGCGGGCGCGACAGACAAGCTCGTCCTGGGCGACCTCGTACGCTTCCCTATCGCCTACTGGTGGGTGGTGGGGCTCTGCGTCGCCTTCTACGCGACCATCTTCCCCTTCCGCACCTTCGCCAACCTCTACCTGACGCAAGCGCACGGCATCTCCGACGGCGAGGCAGGGGCGCTCAAGTCCTGGCTGCCGCTCATCTCCATGATCGGGATGCCGATCTTCGGGATCATCGTCGACAAGGTCGGCCGGCGCTCGCTGATCATGGCCATCGGGTCGGCCATGCTGGTGCCGCCCTTCCTGCTGATGCCCTACACCCATGTGCCGCTGCAGGTATCGATGGGGCTGCTGGGCCTGGCCTTCGCGCTGGTCCCCGCCGTGCTCTGGCCCTCGGTGACCTACATCGTCCCCGAGTCGCGGCTGGGCTCGGCCTATGCGCTGATGACCTTCTGCCAGCAGCTGGGCTGGGCGGGGATGAGCTGGGGCATCGGCTTCCTGAACGACGCATCGAAGGCTGGCGAGAAGAACCCCGCCGGCTGGCTCCCGGCGATGGGCATGCTCGCTGCGCTGGCTTGTGTGGGCTTCGTATTCTCGTTCCTGCTGTGGAAGGCTGAGCGCGGCGCGACGAACTACGGGCTGGAGAAGCCCAAGCCGCAGGCCGCGGCCTAGCGTTCTTGTCGGGCTCCGCGACGAGGCTCCGCCCGCCACCAGAGCGGCCATCCAGCGTCGCGGTCCCTATCGCGGGCGGCGGCTCCGGCGCGATAGCTTGAGCCCGAACCTGTTGCCCCTTCACCGGCTCGTACCGGTCGCCTGAACACCCCAATGAGGAGCAGCCCCATGGCGCAGAACGTCGAGAAGGTCGTCGTCATCGGATCCGGCCCCGCGGGCTACACGGCGGCGCTCTATGCCGCTCGGGCGGCGCTCAAGCCCCTGGTGCTCGCCGGCAGCATCCCCAACCTGCCCGGCGGCCAGCTGATGATCACCACCGACGTCGAGAACTTCCCCGGCTTCCCCAAGGGCATCGCCGGACCCGAGCTGATGGACCTGTTCCGCCAGCAGGCCGAGCGCTTCGGGGCACGGGTGCTCGAGGAGAACGTCAACGCGGTCGAGCTCGGCAACCGGCCCTTCAAGCTCAAGCACGACGGCGGCGAGACCCTGGCCGAAACCATCATCATCGCCACCGGGGCCACGGCGATGTGGACCAACGCCAAGGGCGAGGAGGCCTACAAGAACCGCGGCGTGTCTGCCTGCGCGACCTGCGACGGGTTCTTCTTCCGCAACATGGACGTGCTGGTGGTGGGCGGCGGCGACACCGCCATGGAGGAGGCGACCTACCTCACCAACCACGCGCGCAAGGTGACCATCGTCCACCGCCGCGAAGAGCTGCGCGCGTCCAAGGTCATGCAGGAGCGGGCCCGGAACAACCCGAAGATCGGGTTCCTGTGGAACGCGGTGGTCGAGGAGGTCGTGGGGGACGGCAAGAAGATGCAGGGCGCGATGATCAAGAACCTCAAGACCGGCGAGGTCTCGAGGGTCGACGCCCAGGGCCTGTTCGTGGCCATAGGCCACAAGCCCAACACCTAGCTGTTCGCCGGCAAGCTCGAGCTCGACTCCAAGGGCTACATCAAGACCCTGCCGGGCACGACGCGCACCAGCGTCCCCGGGGCCTACGCCGCCGGCGACGTGCAGGATCCCGTGTACCGGCAGGCCATCACCGCCGCGGGGACCGGCTGCATGGCGGCGATCGAGGTCGAGCGCCTCTTGGCCCACTGAGCGAGCACGCCTACTGCTTCTTTCCCCCTCACCCGGAGCGCTTCCGAAGCGGAAGCGCTCCGTCGCATTTCGGATGCATGGGAGAGGGATGGGGAGGCGAGCCAGCGCTCTGATTCAGAATCAACGAAACGAGCCGCCGTTCCCATCATCCGATTGTCGAGATGGGGATTCTGCCCCATTTCAAGCGGAGACCAACGTTTCGACTCGCCGCTGACGCAATGCGCCAACGGATAACGGGCTCGGTGGCGGGGGAGCAGCATGGGTTTGCCCCTTGAAGCCTGCCTGGCCAGTGCACACCTTGTTGAAAGGTGGGCTGTGGTCTGGCCCATACCTTTCCCAACAAGCTGCAGGAGGAACCTGTGATCGCACGAGAGATCGGGAACGCGCCGCTGACCTCCGCGTCTGCCGACGCGCGCAATCTGGTGGACTATCTGCTGTGGCATGGGCGCGTCTCGGCGACCCGGGTGGGCGCCAAGCAGAAGGTCGGCGGCTCTTGGCGCGACTTCACCTGGGCGGAGATCCTCGAGCGGACCCGCCGGCTCTCCGAGGGCCTGGTCCGGTTGGGGGTCCAACCCGGCGATCGCGTGTGCATCTTCGCCAACACCAGCCTCGAGTGGTGTCTTGCCGACCTGGCGATCGAGGGAGCGCAGGCAGTCCCGGTGCCCATCTACGCCTCGAATACCCCCGAGGAGATCGCCTACATCGTCAACGACTGCGGAGCGAAGGTGGTCTTCGTCGACCACGATCGGCCGGAGGGCAAGGTGGTCGGGCGATGGACCCGCCTGGAGGCTACGGCGGCGAAGATGCCGGGCGTGGAGCGCTTCATCGCCTTCGAGCTGGCCAGCGACCCCAAGTCGAAGCTGATGGGCATGGGAGAGCTCGAGACCCTGGGGGCGGAGGCGCTCAAGCAGAACCCCAAGGGGCTCGAGGAGCGGGCCAAGAAGGTCTCTGCCGACGACCTCAACTGCGTGCTCTACACCTCGGGCACCACCGGCCTGCCCAAGGGCGTGATGCTCACCCATGGCGCGTGGGTCTATCAGGCCATGGCGATCGGCGAGGTGCGCGTTCTGGAGAGCACCGACGTCCTGCTGCTCTTCCTGCCACTGGCGCACTCATTCGCGAGGGCCTTCCAGGCTGCCTGGCTCTGCCATGGCTTCACCATGGCCTTCGCGGAGGCCATCGAGAAAGCGGTGGACAACGCCGCGGAGGTGAAGGCCACGGTGATGCCGGCGGTGCCCCGGGTCTTCGAGAAGGCCTATAGCAAGGTGACCGCCGACGGCGCATCCGCGCCGGGGATCAAGGGCAAGCTGTTCCAATGGGCGATGAAGCTCTTCGAGGAATACGCGGCGGCCCGCAACGCCGGTCGCGAGTACCACTCGGCGCAGTGGACGCTGGCGCGCCGCCTGGTGTTCTCGAAGGTCGCGGCCAAGCTCAAGGAGCGCTTCGGCGGCCGGATGCGTTGCTTCGTCTCCGGCGGCGCGCCGCTCTCGCGCAAGATCGCCTACTTCTTCGAGGTGTGTGGGCTGACCATCCTCGAGGGTTACGGCTTGACCGAGACCAGCGCGCCCACCCACGTGAATCGGCCGGGACGCATCCGCATCGGCACGGTGGGCCAGCCCTTCCGCGGCACCGAGGCCAAGCTCGCCCCGGACGGCGAGGTGCTGCTCAAGGGGCCGCAGGTGATGAAGGGCTATTACAAGATGCCGCAGGAGACGGCGTCGGTGCTGGACCCCGACGGCTGGTTCCACAGCGGCGACATCGGCGAGATCGACGCCGAGCAGTACCTCACCATCACCGACCGCAAGAAGGACCTGATCAAGACCAGCGGCGGCAAATACGTGGCGCCTCAGGAGCTGGAGAACGCGCTCAAGACCGAGCCGCTGGTCAGCCAGGTGGCGATCATCGGCGACAGGCGACGCTTCGTGAGCGCGCTGATCACCGTCTCCGAGGAGAACGTCGGCAAGCTGGCCAAGGAGCTCAGCCTGCCGCCCATGGGCTATCCCGAGCTGACGCGGCGGCCGGAGGTTCGCCAACGCCTCCAGAAGGCGGTGGATGCGCTCAACGCCCGGCTTCCTTCCTACTCGACCATCAAGAAGATCGCCGTGCTGGACCAGGATTGGTCGCAGCAATCGGGAGAGCTCACCCCGAAGCTGAGCGTCAAGCGCAAGGTCGTGGCCGACAAGTACAAGCCCATCATCGACGCGCTGTACGAGGGCGAGAGCTTCGACTAGTTGCCTGGCCTGCCTCCCCCCTTCCCCCTCCCGAGTCACTTTAGGGAGGGTCGGGCACTTCGGGAGGGGGCGATCGGGCGTTGCTTGCGCCGATCTCTGGCTGGGATGGAGGGCGTGGGTAGCGAAGACCTTCCCCGATCAGGAAGATCTTCACCACCTCCGCCCCGCTCCCCTCGGGCTCGGGAGGACCTTCACTACCCACGCCCCGCTCTTCAGTCTCCCCCTCCCGGCCCTCAGGTCTTTCCTCAAGTGCTTCCGGGAGGGGGCAGGGGGAGGCTACGCCCCGCTTCCTTTGAATCGGAAGGACCTTCACCCCCCCACGCCTCGCTCTTCAGTCTCCTCCTCCCGCGCCAGGCGCTGGAACTTCTCCAGCACCCGTGACGCGAGTGCCTTCGCGGCCTCATCGGCGGCCTTGCGCCGCAGGTCTCGAAAGGCCGCGCCCGCTCGCAGAGGCAGGTGCATCTCCTCGAAGGCCACCCCCTGGTGGATGGTGAACAGGAGGGTGCCGGTGCGCACATCGAGCAGCGAGACGGAGAGCAAGCCGGCGCCCTGGACGGTCTGCGACGGCGTGAGCAGGCCTCCGAGGACGGTGAACCAGAGCGCGGCCAGGCCATTGGCGTGGGTGCGGTCCTCGAAGCGCTCGCTGTAGAGGAGCAGATAGGGTGTCCGGTAGCGTGCGGCCAACTCGCGCAGCCCCTCCACGCCACCTCCGGTGGGAATCTCGGTCGCCATCTCACTCGCCACGGTGACCAGGGGCGAGCCCTCGAGCGACTCGGCCAGCGCATGGGTGGCTGCAATTCCGGCGTCGAGCGTCGTCGGCGCAGACGGGCAGAAGGCCTGTCCGAGCGCGGCGACGCCCACACGCGCCGGCAACTTGAGATCCAGCGGTGCATCGAGGATGCGCGCGAGGTCGGCCTCCGACAGGCCCGATTCGCCCCGCGGCACGAAGAGCGAACGGTCCAGCGGCGCCGGTGCAGGCGCGACCGTCTCCTCTGCCGCCAACAGGATGGGCTTGGATGAGCCGCGGGAGGCGGCGCATCCGCTGACGGCAACCAGGACGGCGAACAGGGGCAGTGCAGTGCGTACCACGGGGATCCTCCTGGCGGCGAGAGACGCTCACCGCTCACCGGGATCCACGGACGACCGGGCAGGCGCTTACACCTCTCTTGGAACCGGGGACCCTATTGGCACATCTCGCAGTCGCCACGCGACGTGCGGCAGTCCTCCTCCGCTCGCTTGCAGCTCGAGGCGTAGGAGGCCTCGCCCGAGTGTCTCGCGGCGATCGAGCAGATGCGCTCGCTGGCGTCGCAGATGAGCTCCGCGATGCGGCAGACCGTCTGGCAGTCGTTTTCGGCACGCGGAACGACCATCTCCCGCTTGGCCTGCGCGTAGTCCTCCAGCGCCTCGCGCATCGATTGCTCGTCCTCAGCGGCAGTCGGCGCCTCCGGCCTCGACCTGGGCTTCGAATGCGCCGCGCAACCGCACAGCATGGCGGCGCAGGCCAAGCCTATCCACCAACGGGCTCTCATGGTCCCTTCCTGCCTTCCCGGCGCTGGATCAGGACGTCCTTCGCGGTCCGGATGGCAGCCTGGTAGGCCTGCACCGCCCCGAGGTCGTCCCCTCGCGCCTCCTTCACCTCTCCAAAGCGCAGCCAGAGCTGTGCCGTCAAGGCGGAGCTGGAGATATTCTGCTGCTCGCTCTCGGCGATGCCCGCTCCCACGGCCAGCTCGGCGTCCTCCCATCGGCCCGCCGCGAGCAGCAGCTGCGCTCGCCGGGCATGGAGATCCGCGCGCAACGCGTAGGCGTCGGCGCTCGACGGCCACGGCCACTCAAGCAACTCACCCAGCTCTTGGGCAGCGACTCCCGGCTCCGAAACACTCTTCGCGTCTGCCCTGCGGTGTGCTTCGGCGATCCGAGTGGCGTACTCGAAAAGCTCGCGATCGGTCGGCTCCTGCAGGGTCGGACCCGCGTCCGGGGTCGAGCCGGCGGCCAAAATCCCGAGCAAGAGCAAGAGGATGGGAAGCGTGGCGCGCTTCAAGGCGCTCCCTCCCGCAGCCGAGCGGCCGCCGCGTCCGCAATGGCCTGGGCTCGTTCGGCAGCAGTCGGTCGCGGCATCAGCTCGGCGACCAGCAGCTCCGCTTGTCGATGAAACGCCACCCGCTCCCGTCCGTCGCCGAGCCGGGGCAGCTCGACCGCCACGATCGCCGCCAGCCCCCCCGCCAACACCAGTCCCGCCGCCGCGGCGATGGGCCACCTGGGCAGCCGCACCCGCGCCCTCGCGCCGGAGACGCCGAAGAGCTCGTCGCCGATGCGGTCGCGTGCGGCGTCGGACAGCTGCCCTGGCTCGCGGACGGCGCTGATCTGCGCCGCGACGAGCAGCTCCTGGTCTGGGGGAGCATCCGCCCCTGAGCCCTCCATCGCCTCGGCCAACGCGCGGGCCTGCCGCGCCTCCTCGAGATCGGCTGCCTCGGGCTCGGGGGTGCTCTTGTCGTCGGTCACTTCGTGCCTCCCGCTCTGCGCCCATGCGATTCCACGTACAAGGCCCTGAATTGCTTACACGCCCGGAAGAAGAGGACGTCGAAGGCCCCCACCGTCGTCCCCAGTGCGGCCGCACATTGGTCGCGGGTCCGTTCCTCTAGCAGCCGCAGGCGCAGCGCCTGGGCATAGCGCGCACTCATGCGGACCAGGACCGCCTCGACCTTCTCCCGCGCGAGCATGCGCGCCTCGAGCGCCTGCACCGCGTCCTCGGGGTCGGGCAACGCGGCCTCCGCCTGCTCGAGCTCCGAGGCGAGCGCTTGCGCGAAGCGTCCCTCGGTGGCCAGGCGTCGGCGCCGGTCGAGAGCCTTGTTCCGAGCGATCGTCGCTAGAAAGGCAAAGACCTCGCCCTGGGCCAGCCGCGCCGGGTGCTCCAGCACGGCGACGAAGGTCTCCTTGAGCGCGTCCTCGCAGGCGGCGCGCGAGACGAGGATGGGGACGAGCACTTCACGGAAGAGGCGCTGCGCGGTGCGCTCGTAGATCTCGCGCAGGGAGGCCCGGTCGCCGGTCGCGGCGCTCCTGGCTAACTCGGCGAGGATGGGGTCGCGCTCCATGGGGAGGCGGGAGCATAGCGAATCGATGAGAATCGCGGTCGGCTTGGCTAGAATCGCCAGCCATGACCACCGAGCTCCAGCTCATCGATCGCTTCCTGTCCCCCTTCGCCCGGAAGGGCGCAGGCATGGTGCTCGGCCCCGGCGACGACTGCGCCGTGCTGCGGGCCTCCAACGGCACCGACCAGTGCGTGACCACCGACGCGCTGGTGGAGGGCGTACATTTCACCAGCGAGCTCTTCTCCGATGCAGACATCGGTCACAAGGCCCTGGCCGTGAACCTCTCCGACTTGGCTGCGATGGGGGCCGTCCCGCGCTGGTTCGTGTGCAGCGTCGCCTGCCGTGCCTCCGACGCGGCGCGCGTGCCGCGCATCGCGCGAGGCATGGCCGCGCTCGCCGCCCGCGCCGGGATCCTCCTCGCGGGAGGCAACTTCAGCCGCGCCGATACGCTCTCCCTCCACATCACCGCGGGAGGCGAGGTGCCGCGCGGCACGGCCCTCACCCGCTCTGGCGCGAAGGCCGGCGACCTCATCTACGTCACCGGAACCTTTGGGGACGCGGCGCTCGCTCTCGCGCTGCGCAGCCTTCAGCGGCAAAACAAGGCGGTGCTCCTCCACCAGCTGCGCCCCGAGCCGCGTCTCGCCGTGGGCCTCATCGCCCGGCGTCATGCCCACGCGGCGATCGACGTCTCCGACGGCCTGCTCCAGGACCTGGGGCACGTCCTCGAGGCCAGCGGGGTGGGCGCGCACATCGACGCCCACCTCGTTCCTGTCAGCCAGACCTTCCGCGACGTGGCCGCCAACCTCGATCTGGCGTTGACCGGCGGGGAAGACTACGAGCTGGCGCTGTTCATCCCTGCGGCCAAGGCTTCGGCCTTCGAGCGCGAATGCGAGCGGGTCGGACAGAAGGTGAGCTGCATCGGGGCGGCGGTGAAAGGCGGCGGGCTGAGCGTCGACCACGCACCCCACTTGAAGCGAGGAGGCTTCGATCACTTCGCGGGCGTGCGCAACCCCGCGTGATCGCAGGCTTTGTCGGCGCAGCGGGCAAATTGACTTCGGATCGGCCGCCGCTAAGATGAGCAGGTGCTTCACCCTCACCCCGCCCGCGACGACTTCGCGTCCGCCTCCTCCCGCCTGAGGCCCGAGGCCAGCCTGCTCGCGCGCGGCGAGGTGCGACGGGGGACCGACAGCGCCCGCGTGTCGCTGCGCTGGAAGATCTTCACCGGCTATCTCGTGCTGGGCGCGGCGCTGTTCGGCGCTTTCTACGTAATGCAGCTGCTGGCGATCGAGGCCTGGTGGGAGCGCGGCCTCGTGGCGCTCGTAGTTACCGTGTTCTTCGGCATCCTGCTCCCCTCGATCCTGGCGCGGGTCAAGCGCATCCAGCTGCTCAATCGCGGCGCCTTGGAGATCTCCCGTGGAGATCTCTCCAAGGCGGTGCAGGTCGAGCCCGAAGGGCTGGGCAGCGATGAGATCGACGAGCTGACCCTGGCCATCGCGCACATGCAGGAGAACCTGCGCGAGCTGGTGGGCCACGTACAGCGCACCGCCAAGAGCGTGGCCGACTCGGCCAACGACCTCCAGCGCTCCGCCGAGAACGTCAACGCCTCCACCGAGGAGGTCGCCTCCTCGATGGAGAAGATCAACCAGGGCGCCGAGGAGCAGACTGGGCTGGTGGAACGGGCTTCCAAGGTCATCACCGAGATGGCCAGCTCCATCCAGCGTGCCAGCCGCAGCGCCGAGGACGCGGCACGCTCCGCGGCCGATACCTCCGGCGCGGCGGAGTTCTCGGGCAACGCGGCGCGGCTGGCCGGAGAGAAGGTCAAGAAGGTCTTCTCCCGCATCGAGGCCGCCAGCCAGGAGGTCTTCGCCTTCGGGGAGAAGACCCAGGAGATCTCCAAGATCGTCGACGCCATCACCAACGTCGCCCAGCAGACCAACCTGCTCGCCCTCAACGCCACCATCGAGGCCGCCCGCGCCGGCGAGTACGGGCGCGGCTTCGCGGTGGTCGCCGAGGAGGTACGCAAGCTGGCCGAGACCGCGGGCCGCTCCGCCGAGCAGATCTCCAAGATCTCCCGGGAGATCGCCGCCCAGTCCAACGCCGTCGTGGGCGCGATGAAGGAAGGCATCGAGGAGCTGGGCGACGGGCGCGAGGACCTCAACAACATCATCCGTGCCCTGGAGGCCATCACCGACACCGCGCGCAAGGCGGCCGACCGCGTGAACATCATCTCCGAGCTCAGCCGCGAGCAGCTCGAGGGCTCGGAGGAGATGGTCAAGGCCATCGAGCACATCTCCAAGGTGGCCAAGGGCAACGCCCAGTCCACCGACCAGGTCCACACCGTCACCCAGGAGCAGACCGCGGCGGTCGCCCGGATGACGAGCTCGGCCCAGGAGCTGACCAACCTTTCGGTCGAGCTGCAGACCGTGGTCACCCGCTTCAAGCTCTGATCTCTGTTTGAGCGCGGGCGTCCCGGTTGCGGGCACGCCCGGCGTGCAAGGGTGCCCGCCCGATGAAGTTTTTGTGCGATGGCTGCAGCCGGCTGGTGGAGCTGCGCGAGTTCTCGCTGCGTGAGGGCGCGCTGGTGGCGACGTGCCCCGAGTGCCGGCACGAGAACCGGACCGCCGCGCCCGCGGGCACGTCCGGGGTGGCAGGACAGGCTGCTGCTGCGCCCCCCGAGCGCAGGCCTGCCGCGGTGCTGGAGCTGGCGCGCCCCAAGCCTCCCCCCGAGGGCCCGCTCTGTCCCAAGTGCGGGACCCCGCACTCCGCCGACCTGACCGCCTGCTCGCGCTGCGGGCTGGTGTTCGCTCTCTTCAACCCCGAGAATCTCGCCCTTCCCAAGCCCCTGGAGGAGCAGTGGTCGGCCCTGGAGGGCGCCTGGACCGAGGTCGAGCGACACGAAGCCTTCCTGGCCGACTGCAGCCTGGCGGGCGTGCTCACCGAGGCCGCGCGGCGATACCGGGTGAGGTCTGAGCAGGTGCCCGGCGATGCGCTCGCCATCCGCTACCGCGACGAGGCCGGGGCCAAGCTGATGGCTCTGGCCTCGTTGCCGCTCCAGCGCGAGCCCAAGAGCGAGGGGGCTTCGACCAGGGTCAAGCTGGTGGTGGCAGTGCTCTTCTTCCTGGCCTCTGTCGGGGTTTGCGTGGCGATCTTTCGGCAGATGTTCTCCTCGATTCAGCACTGACACGTGGCCGCCGGCGACCCCATCCTCGTCGTCCTCGGCCCTCACGGCCTGCTGGCGAAAGCCATTCCGGGCTACGAGCACCGGCCACAGCAGATCGCCATGGCGCGGCTGGCCCGGCGCGCGCTCGACGAGCGGCGCTACGCCCTGGTGGAGGCCGGGACCGGCACGGGTAAGACCCTCGCCTACCTCTTGCCGGCCATCCTCAGCGGAAGGCGGGTGGTGGTCTCCACCGCCACCAAGACCCTGCAGGAGCAGATCGTCCACAAGGACCTGCCGCTCCTGCGCCAGGTCTCGGGGCTCGACTTCGAAGCCACGGTCATGAAGGGCCGGGCCAACTACCTGTGCCTGTCCCGCCTGGACCAGGCGGAGGAGGACCCGCACTTCTCACTCCCCTCCCGCGAGGACATCAAGGCCTTCAAGCTGGTGCAGCAGTGGGCGCGAACCACCGCGGTGGGCGACAAGGCCGAGCTCGACCTTCCCGAGAGCCTCTCGCTCTGGCGGCCGTTGTCGGCGACCAGCGAAACCTGCTCCGGCCAGCGCTGCCCGCGCCACGAGGAATGCTTCGTCACCCGCATGCGCAAGCGGGCCGCGGAGTCGGACCTGGTCATCGTCAACCACCACCTCTTCTTCGCCGACCTCGCGCTGCGCACCGCGACGCGCCCCGAGGCCCGGGGCCGGGGAGCAGAGGTCATCCCCGGGTACGAGGCGGTGATCTTCGACGAGGCCCACGCGCTGGAGGACGTGGCCACCGAGTACTTCGGGGTGGTGGCCTCCGACTACCGCGTCGGTGACCTGATCCACGATGCGGAGCGGGTGCTGGGCGAGGAGGCCGATGCGTTGGGCGTCACGCGCCGGCTGGATCGCCTGGAGATCGTCACCCGGGAGTTCTTCGACGTCGTGGGCAAGATGCTTCCCAAGGCAGGCGACCCGACGCTGCGGCTGACCCGAGGCCAGACCCAGGGGCTTTCGGGCCCGGCCGAATCGGTGAAGGAGGTCCTGCTCGCCGTCAGGGCGGCGCTGAGCCAGTCCGAAGTGGTGGAGGTGCAGGCGCTGGCGCGTCGCTGCAAGGAGATCACCGACGATCTGGAGTTCCTGGTCGCCGCTGGCGAGACCGGCTTCGTCTACTGGGCCGAGCAGCGCAGCCGGGCAAGATACCTGCGCGCGGCGCCCATCGATGTCGCGGGAGAGCTTAAGCAGCGCCTCTACTCCCAGACCGACAGCCTGGTCTTCACCTCCGCGACGTTGGCGGCGCAGGGTCGCCTCGACTTCGTCAAGAAGCGCCTGGGCCTGACCGACCCCGAGACCGGGCAGGACGCCTACACGGTGGACACGCTGGTCCTCGACTCGCCCTTCGACTACCGCTCGCAGGCGGCGCTCTACACGCCGGTCCACCTGCCGGAGGCCAGCGACCCGGCCTTCGTGGAGGCCGCGGCCGAAGAGATCCTGGCGCTGTGCGCCATCACCGGCGGACGGGCCTTCGCGCTCTTCACCAGCTTGCGCAACATGAACGCCGCCCACCGGCTGCTCAAGGACCGCTTGCCCTACCGGGTGCTCCTGCAGGGCGACAGGCCCAAGCAGGCGCTCATCGACGACTTCAAGGAGCGGCCCTCGGTCCTCTTCGCCGCGCAGAGCTTCTGGGAGGGCGTGGATGTCCCCGGTGAGGCGCTCTCCCTGGTCATCATCGACAAGCTGCCCTTCGCCTCGCCGGCCGATCCCGTGGTAGCGGCGCGGATCGACCAGCTCAAGACCAAGGGGGCCGATGCGTTCGGCGAGTACCAGGTCCCGCAGGCGGCGCTGGCGCTGCGCCAGGGGTTCGGGCGGCTCATCCGCACCCGCCGGGACCGGGGAATCGTCGCGGTCCTCGATCGCCGGTTGACAAAGAAGGCCTATGGGACGGTCTTCCTGGAGAGCCTGCCCGACTGCCCCCGCTCAGAGAAACGCGAGGTCATCGGCGACTGGTGGATTGGAAAGCTGCGGGCCAGGCGCTGAAGCAGGTCGCGAGCAGGCAGGCGGGAGCAGAAGAGGTCGCATGCACACCCACACATGGCAAATGCACAGAGTCTTCAAGCCCTAGCAACCCTTTCGCCCCTGCGGCGACAATCTGATCACCGAATTCTGGGAGGCACAAATGAGGATCTTTGGTTCGAACCCCTTTGCTCGCGGTATCCCGTTCAATCAGCCCGTCGCGCCCCCCTCGATGCCCAGGAACACCGCCGCCGGGCCCGGGCAGCCCAACCAGGACGTCTTCATGCCGGCTATGCCCCCTCCACCCGGAGGCCCAGGAGCAGGCGAACCCGGGTCGGTCATGGGCGGCGGTTGGGGCAGGCTGCTGGGCCCGGCGCTATCCACGTTGATCGGCGCAGCCATCGAGAAGCTGCTGAGCAAGCTGTTTGGCGACCAGGCGCCGACCTCCGCCGATGGCGGTGCCGGCTCTTCGACGGCGACCGACGCTTCGGGGACCAGCGGAGTGCAGGGCACGGACTCGCTCGGCGGCCAGAGCTCCACCTATGGCAGCACGGGAGTGGGCAGGGGCAAGGATGCCGGCAAGAACACCTGGAGGATTCCCAAGACGGGGCCTTCCTTCGGAAAATCCCTCAAGGTGGTCTTCTCCGACGGGTACACGGTCACCGTGCCCGATACCACCAAGCGCTTCACCAACAGCGACGGCTTCATCTTCCGCCCGGGCATCGGCTCCAAGGAGAGCGGGACCGGGACCTCCCACAACGGCGTGTTCCTGGTCGGCCCGAAGGGTCACCAGGCCACCTCCGCCACCCTGTACTACTGAAGCGCACCTGCTGGGCTCCCCTGTCTCCATGACTCGCTGGATGCACCCGGCGTCCCCCATGCGCTCCAGCGGGTGGCGAGGCTTTCGCGCCGCTCCTCCGTAGTCCACTGAAGACCGACAAGGCTCATTCCGCCCTCAGGTCACCTTCTGGTGTGGCCTGAGGGTGGTCGTTTTTGCCTGGCAGGGGCTCGATTCACCTTATCGACGCTGAGAAGTCGGTAACGCGTCGCAAGCCGCCCACCCATCAGGCAGGTCGTGCAAGCAGGCTCCCGGAAGCCTGCTATACTGCACGGCCTTTTCATGCTTGGACCGATTTCAAGACACCCGCGAGGGGGCCCCATGTCGCGCTCGGTGCGTAGCGTTGCCGCCGTCCTGTTCTCGCTGGCGCGGCCTGCCTGCAATTGCGGCGGCCAGAAGGCCACCCATTCCCTCGAGGCCATCTTCGAGATCCACGAATGGAACGAGGCGGGTGACCCGCAGATCGGCGCGTCCATCGCCGACGACGGGGTGATCGCCTTCGGAGCCGTGAAGATCGAGCGCGCCACCCGCAGGTCCATCGCCCTCATCAACACCGGCGACCTGGTCCTCAAGGTCGAGGACCCGAAGCTGCAGACCGGCACTGGCTTCGCCATCTCCCGCGCGCTGGCACCCTGCAGGGGTAGCTCGGCCGACCCCCATGAGATCGAGGTCGGAGGCTGCCGCCTCGTCACCCTGGATGTTCGCCCCGACGCGATCGGCCCGCTGGAGGACGTGCTGCAGCTCAAGAGCGACGACGCCAAGCGCTCTGAGGTGAACCTGAGGGTCACCGCCGAGGGTTCGCGTGGCGCGCTCAAGGTCTGCGTCTCCTCCGCAACCGAGGGCTCGGACTCGATGCTGGCCGTGCTCGACCGCTGCTCCTCGGTCACCGCCAAGGAACTCGGCGTGGAACTGGGGTTGGTGGCTCTGGGCTCGAGCGCCGTCAAGCGCCGGGTGGAGCTGACCAACGAGGGTCCGGTGGACCTGGTGATCGGCTCGATGAGGCCCGCACCGGGCGATCCCGCCGACTTCGCGGTCGAGCCCGTCGGCTTCCACATGGTGCTCCCCGCCGGCTCCATCGCCGAGGCGCGGATGGTCTTCCGCCCCACCGCCATCGGCCCGCGCTCCGGCACCATCGTGGTGGACGCTGACGATCCCTCGACCGCGCCGGTCCTGCTGCGTCTCACCGGGCAGGGAGACGGCGCCAAGTTGTGCATGGACCCGACGGCGGTGGACTTCGGCACGGTCGTGCTGGGCGCGAGCTCCGACCCCAAAGTGGTCTCCTTGACGAGTTGCGGCACCAAGGCCGTGGCCCTCGCCGCGCCGGCGCTGGAGGGGCACGCCGACTTCGTCTTCGAGGGCGCCCCGCCCACGCCCGTGGAGCTGCCTCCCGGCGAGAAACTCGACGTGCAGATGCGGTTCGCGCCGCAGACCGTGGGAGCCAAGAGGGCCCAGCTCAAGGCCAGCAGCAACGATGCCGCGGCGCCGCTGCAGTTCGCCGAGCTCACCGGCAACGCCGTGCCGCCGTCGATCTGCAAGCTGGAAGCCTCTACCGGCTTCCTCGACTTCGGTGTGGTGGTGAAGGGCACGCGCACGAGCCTCCCCTTGACGCTGCACAACGCGGGCAATTCCGATTGCACCATCAGCTCGGCAAGCGTGGACGGGTCCAGCGGCGGAGTGCGCTTCTTCATCGAGAGCAGCGCCCCACCACCCTTCGTGATGGGCCCCAACGACCTGCAGGTCATCGAGGTCGGCTACCTGCCGCTCGATGCCAATCCTCCGGACAACGGAGTGCTCAGCTTCGTCTCCGACGATCCCCTGTTGCCGGGCGGCAAGCTCGACGTGCTCCTCACCGGCACGCCCACCCCCAACCCCGAGTGCCGCCTGCAGATCACCCCGGTGGTCGCCAGCGGGAAGCGGCAGCTGAACTTCGGCGTGGTGGCCATCGGAGACACCAAGAAGCTGTCGGTGACGCTCAAGAACGTGGGCAACCTCGACTGCACCATCCAGCGCCCGAGCCTCGGCTCGCTCATGCCCATGACGGCCAACCCCTTCTCCTTCGGCACCCACACCCCGCCCCTGCCGAGCACCCTCCGTCCCAGCGAGACGCAGACCATCGAGGTGGCCTTCTCACCCGTCTCCTCGACCGGGCAGATCCCCTTCCAGAACAACTACCTCCAAGTGGCGACCAGCGAGACCACAGCCAGCGAGTGCTCGATAGGCGGCGGCGGCAACGGCTGCAAGCAGGTCTACCTGGCGGGGACGGGCGTGGTGCTGGCCGTCGACACCGTGCCCGGCTTCCTCGACTTCGGGCAGGTGACGGTGGGCTGCAACAGCGTGGACAAGGTGGTGACCATCTACAATGTCGGCGACGCGGCGGTGACCCTCAGCGGCTTCAGCATCGACCCTGCCTCCGCGCCCTTCACCATCGTGCAGAGCCCGAGCACGCCCAAGGTCCTCAGCCCGGGAAACTCCACGACAGTCAGCGTACGCTACCGCCCGCAGTCGGCCACGGTCGATGCAGCCATGCTGGTGATCGCCCACAACTTCTCCAGCGGCCAGAGCACCGTGCAGCTCAAGGGCACCGGAACCACCCAGACGCACCAGCTCGATACCTTCCAGCAGAACACCGAGCCCAAGACCGACGTCCTGTGGGTGATCGACAACTCCGGGTCGATGTCCCCCAAGCAGGACTTCCTGGGCGACAACGCCCGCCGCTTCGTGCAGCAGGCCAACTCGACCCGAAACGACTACCAGATGGCGGTCATCGCCACCGAGTGGTCCGAATCGGCGGGGATGGGCTTCCCGCACAAGTCGGACAGCTCGGAGAACCACAACGCCAACATCTACCCCGGTGAGTTCTTCGGAACCCCGCAGGTCATCCGCCGCAGCGACCCCGACCCGGCGGCGGAGCTGGCCAAGAACATCAAGATCGGCAACTGCTGCTCCGACAGCGCCGAGTCGGGGCTGGAAGGTGCCAAAGCCGCCCTCTCCAACCCGCTCCTGAGCGACCCCACAAAGCCCAACAGCACCTTCGTGCGCCCCGATGCCAAGCTGGCCATCATCATGCTCTCCGACGAGGAGGACCAGGGCGCCTCGCAGAACGTGGAGTACTACATCGACCTCTTCCAGCAGCTGAAGGGCGCCAAGAACACCCAGCTCTTCGCCCTTCACGCCATCGCGGGCGAGCCGCCGGACGGCTGCAGCGCCACCGTGAACGGGACCACGCTCTCGGCGGCGGCCGGCAAGCGCTACCACGAGGCCGTCACGCGCTCCGGCGGCATCTTCCGCTCCATCTGCACCGCCGACTGGGGAACCATCGCCACCGACATCGGCCTCGATGCGTTCGCGGCGCGCATGCAATACATCCTCACCCGCGCCTGCGATCAGGCGACGCTGCGGGTCAAGGTGAACGGAGTGCTGCAGAGCGCGGGCGTGAACTACACTTTCGACGCGGCCTCCAACTCCATCGTCTTCAACGCCAACTCCTCGCCCCCGCCAGGGGCGACGATCACCGCCGAATACGACGCCGCCTGCCTGTAGCCGGCGCTCAGGGACAGGTGGCCACGCAGGCGTGGTCCACGCACCGCCACTGGGTCGCGCCGTCGCTGCAGCTCGGCGCGCCCAGACCGCCGGGGCAGTCGCGCTCGACGGCGCAGGTCCCGATCCGGGTGCAGCGCATCGGCAGGTCCCGGTCGCACAGCGGACACGTGTCGCGGCAATACTGGCTCGCGGCGCAACCCGAATCCGGGGAGCACTCCATCCCCTCGTAGGGATCGCAGGCCCCGCGGTGCAGCACGCCGATTCCGGCGCACGACGCCTCGCAATCGCTCGGATAGGTCTGGTAGCTCACCGCGCAGACTGGGCTTTCGAGCGCGGGGCACTCGCAGCAGGCACCACAGAACGACGGGAGCGCACAGCCGTGCACGTCCATCCCGCCCTCGTGCCTGCACAGCCCCGGGGCGCACGTCGCGGGTGGGTATGCGGGGCAGGCTGCGCAGCACCCGTCCTCGCAAAACGAGGCGCTCCAAGCGCAGCCGAAGCCTGTGCTACACGCGCTCGAGCCCTGACCGCAGCCGGGCGACTGGCAAATACCCGGGCAGGGGCAAGTGGCGCACGGGCGCAGGGAGCATTCCTCGCCCGCCGCGCACTGGCTCGAGTCATGGCAGCCGGGGACGCACGACGACGCTTCGCTGCTGCAGCCGAGGCCCGGCTCGCACACTGCGCCCAGCCCGCAGTCGGAGTCGGCGGAGCAGACCGAAGGCGCGGCCACACAGGAGCCCGGGCAGGGACACCCCTCGCAGTCCGAGGCCGCGACACAGAGCTCGCCGGGAGAGCAGTCGCCCGGGCCGCGACAGCCGGGGACGCACTGGGCCGGGACGTCAGGGCATTCCAGGCAGACTTCGCCTGAGGCGCACTGCGCGTCGGCGGTGCAGTCGCCAGAGCTCCCGCTGGCGATGCAGGTTCCCGCACAGCAAGGTCCGCAGTGGGCGGACAGGCAGCTCTCGCCCGCCTGGCAGTCCTCCTGCGCAAAGCAGCCGGTCACGCAGTGCCTGGAGCCCGAGCACTGCAGAGCGTCATCGAAGGCGCAGACCTGTCCCGTGGGACAGTCGGTGGCGGCAGCGCACTCGAGCGGGCGTGGAACACAGGTCCCGTAGTCGCAGCCGCACAGGTAGGGGCACCCCGGAGGCGGAGCGCATCGCTCGTCCGCGGCACACTCGGAGTCGGTGCGGCACCCGGGAACGCAGCGCTGCTGGCAACCAGGGAGGGGCTCGGTGCCGCAGACCGTTCCCGCAGGGCACTGCGCATCGGACTCACAGGGAGTGGAGGGGCGGCAGTGGCCGTAGCAGGCGCAGCTCATGCAACCCAGGCAGGTGTCCAAGACGCACTCTTCGCTCGAAGAGCACTGGCTCGAATCCCGGCATCCCGGGAAGCAGCTGCGAGCTCCGTCGGAGTCGACGTCGCAGACGGATCCTTCCACGCAATCGGCATCGATCTGGCAAGCCCCGCAACGGTAGCTGCAGCGCCCAGCGAGGCACTCGAAGGCCCCGATGCAGGGCGGCGGGTTGAGCGGCTGGCAGGCGCAGTCCGCGGCGCCGGCGCAGGAACCAGGATCGGCCTCCCAGGGCCGGGGAACGCTGCTGACCACGCAGGTGCCGCTCTCGCAGATGGCGGCCCATGGCGCGCACACCGGATCGGGCGAAGCGGGAGTCGGGCAGTCGGAGTCGGCGACGCATCCCTGGCTCGCGCCCCCGTCAGGCGCTGGTGCCGCGAGTTGCGCGTCCGCGCCCTCGCTGCGGACATGGTCGGAAGACGCCTCCAGGCACCCGGAGGTCCCAACGATGAGCACTGCAGCAGCGAAGAGGGCTTGGCGCATCCGACCTCCAACCGGTCGAGATGGTTCGAGCAAGGGGTGAGCCGCCACTGGTCGAGCCATTGTCTCAGGAATTCTCGGAGGTTGCCTCGGCGGATCCCGCGTGCCGGCCGTCAGCTTCCCGGCGCTACGGTGGAAAACCGAGAGCGAGGCGAGCAAATGGTGGGTGTGGGCGCGCCGCGCTGCGTGTGGCTTGTGGTGGGGGGGCTGGTCGCGCAGACTGGTCCTCCTTTCTTGGAGGTTCTCGTGGCCCGATGGATCGCGCTTCTCTCGCTCCCCGCCGCCTTCGCACTCGCCCAGGTGGCGGGCTGCGGCGGCTCCAACGAGGCCGGGCCTGACGCCTCCGCATCAATCGCGATGGACGCGGTAGTCCCCGGACCCGACGCTGCCCCCGCCGAACCGGATGCCGCCCCGGTAGCGCCCGATGGCGGCGAGCCGTCGGACGCGGCCGAGCCACCCGACGCCGAGACCTTGGACGCGGGGCCGGTCTGCACCTCGCAGAGCGAATGCGGGAACCCGGTGCAGGACCAGATCGCCAACGTATGCCAGGGCGGGCACTGCCGCACACCCGGCCCGGCGAACGCGGACGGCAGCGCCCAGACCGTCCGCATCAAGCTCAATGCGGTCTACAACGGCGTGTTTACCCAAGTCCCGCGGCCACAGGTGCAGATCACCCGCCTGATCATGAACAAGCACACCGACGGCACGCCCGTGACGTGCGCGGACGTGAAGGCGCGCTCGGGCGACACGCAAGCCACCCGCTCCAAGCTCGACGACGATCCGCAGATCAACCAGGCTTTCCGCAACCTGACCGTTCTTTCCTTCGGCTCCCCGCAGGGCCAGGCGTTCTTCAACTTCTTCTACGACGTGCCGCGCGGCGACGGGTACCTGCTCTACGGCGAGGCGTGGTACGGGGCGCGCGAGGCCAACAACCCCACCGGGATGCGGGCGACCACGGCGTGCGTCGAGAACGTCAACCTCCTCGCCGAGCCCCCGGGGACGGAGGTGGCCCTGTCGTTCCAACCGGAGTAGCAGTCGGACCAGCGGCGGTGGTCTTCGACCACCTCCGCTCGAGATTTCACCTTCGAGCATCGCCGCCGTTCCTGATCGCCCGATCGGTTGAGCCGCCTACCCGCGGCGCCTATGGTCGGCGCCATGCTCGTCCCCTACGCGATGCGGATTGCCTTGGCGCTCGGCCGCGGGCTGCCCCAGGGCCCCTTGGGCTTCTTCGGCGAAGCCCGGCTTCCGATGCGGGTCTGGCCCACCGACGTGGACTTCTACCTGCACGCCAACAACGGCTCGTACCTGACGCTCATGGACGCCGGGCGCTACCAGCTGGCGCTGCGCACCGGCCTCGCTCGGGTGATGCTCAAGCGCAACTGCTGGCCTGTGCTCGGAGGGGCGATCGTGCGCTTCCGCCGCGAGCTGCGCCTGCTCGAGCGGTTCGAGCTGTGCTCCCGGCTGCTCGGCTGGAGAGGCAAATGGTTCTTCATCGAGCAGCGCTTCGAGAACGACGGCGTCGTGCATGCTTCGGCCATCCACAAGGCAGTGATGCGCCGCAAGGGGCGCTCGGTACCCTTCGAGGAGATCGCCCGGGCCTGCGGGTGCTCTGTCACCTCACCGCCGCTCCCCCACCTGGCGGCCTGGCAAGAGGTGCTCGCGTCCAAGGAGCGCCTCGCGGGCCACAGCCCAGATGAAGAGGCGGGGTAAAGTGGTCGCCGGCGCAGGGCTCAAGCGGCGGGCCCGCGCAGATAGGCCGCGAGGAGGCCCATGGATCTCGTGCTCGGCATGTGCGGCGGCTACGGCGCGGAGGTGGTGCGACCCTTCGTGCGCTCGCTGCGCGTGACGGGCTTCGCTGGCGAGCTGGCGCTCCTGCTGCACCGCAACCCCGAGGGGACTGCCGCGGCCCTGCGTGCCGAGGGCGTGACCACGGCGCTGGAGGTCGATCTTGCCGGGGTCCCCGAGAGCTTCTCCTACAACATCGCCCGCTACGCCCTCTTCGCCGCGGAGCTCGCCCGGCGGCCTGGCGCGGAGCGGGTGATCGTCAGCGACGTGCGCGACGTCGCCTTCCAGCGTGACCCGTTCCGGGCCTGCGCCGCCGATGACTCGCTCCACCTGTTCGAGGAGCATCCCTCCAAGCCCATCGGAGCCTGCATCTGGACCTCGTCGTGGGTCCGCTACCGCTATGGCGACGCGGCGCTGCCCTCGATCGCCGACCGGCCGGTCGTCTGCTCCGGGTTCGCCATGGGAAGCGCCGGGCGGATGCGCGACTACCTCGAGCTCGTCACCCGCGAGCTCACGCCACCGCTGCGGTCCACCAACTACATGGCCGGCTATGACCAGGGCGTCGTCAACGTCCTCGCCCACGGCGGACGCATCCCGGGGCTCGTCTTGCATCCCTGGCCCCGCGCCGCCGTCCTCCACCTGGGCAACGCTCCGCGCGGGAGCGTGCGCAGCAACTCCGCCGGGGAGATGGTGAACGACCAGGGGCAGGTCGTGGCCGTCGTCCACCAGCGGGACCGGCACGAGGGGCAAGCGCAAACGCTTCGGTGATTCCCCCTACTCAGGCGCCTGCTGCGGCTGCACCTGCGCCGGGGCCTCGCGCTTGACCATCCCGGTGGTCATCCACGGCACGTAGGTCACCAGTAGCACGCCCCCCGCCATGATCAGCAGGAAGGGCAGCGAGACCTTGTAGAGGCGCAGCAGCGGCTGGTTGAAGCGCGAGGAGGAGAGGATGAGGTTGAGGCCCATCGGCGGGAAGAGGAAGCCCAGCTCGAGGTTGGCCAGGAACACGATGCCCAGGTGCAAAGGGTCGATGCCGTAGGCCACGGCCATGGGGGCCAGCAGCGGCGCGAGGATGATCACCGCCGAGTAGATCTCCAGCACGCTGCCCAGCACCAGCAGCACCGCGTTGAGCACCAGCAGGAACACCATCGGCGAGTGGATGTGCGCCTGGGTCCACTCGATCAGCGCCTTGGGGATCTCCTCGTCCACCAGATAGTTGGTCAGCCCCATCGCCACGCCAAGCAGCAGCACCACCGCCCCCACCAGCTGCGCGCCGCGGGCGAGCGTGTCCGGCAGCTGCTTGCGCCAGTGCAGGTCGCGGAAGATGGCCGACTGGGTGACCAGCGCCACCAACAGGAAGAGCGAGGCGGTCTCGACGATGGTGGTCAGGCCGTTGCGGAACAAGAGGTAGAGGACGACCGGGGCCGTCACCTCCCACTTGGCCGCCCACAGGGCGCGCCCCAGCTCCCGCCCGTCGAAGGGCTGGCGCGGCGTCTTGTTGCGCACGCCCACCACGATGCCGTACAGCGCCACCAGCGCTACCAGCAGCGCCCCGGGCAGAAGCCCTGCGGCAAAGAGATCCGTCGGGCTCTCCTTGGCCACCACCGCGTAGAGGATCACCGGCAGGCTGGGGAAGAAGAGCAGGCCCAAGGAGCCCGCCGAGGTCACCAGGCCCAGGCTGAAACCCTCCGGGTACTTCTCGGAGAGCAGCATGGGCATCACCAGCCCGCCCAGCGCCAGGATGGTCACACCCGAGCCGCCGGTGACGGTGGTGAAGGCGGTGCAGATCACCACCACCATCAACGCCATCGCCCCCGGCGCCCAGCCGATCATCGCGCGCGCCAGCCGCAGCAGGCGCCGGGACGCCCCACCCTCGGCGAGCACGTAGCCGGCCGCGGTCAGCAGGGGGATCGCCGGCAGCGAGGCCGACTCGACGAGCTGGTAGGTCGCGGTGGGGACCGAGGCGATGGGCGTGCCCGAGCCGTAGAAGAGCAGCATCGCCAGGCCCGCCATGCCTACGAAGACCGGCGCGCCGAGCAGCACGCCGACGAGGATGGCGATCGACCCGGGCCACACCAGCGAGCCGGCGTGGTCCTCGAAGAGGCCGGTGGCGACCATGGCGCCGGTGATGGCGAAGGCGACGATCCGTCCGACCCAGCGGTCCGACCCGCGCCAGGCGAAGCGGACGGCCATCAGCCCCAGCGCGGCGGGCATGATGAGCTGGCTCCACCACTCGGGAAGCCCGCCGGGCATCAGGCGCTCCGAGAGCCTCATCGCGCCGACCAGCACCCAGGAGGCGTAGGCGAGCAGCAGGCAGATGCCCGCGGAGAGCCCGGCCACGTAGACCTGCGCGCCCTGGCGCAGGCGCCCCTCGGGCAGCATCTCGCCAGTGGCGAGGGAGAGGTGCTTGCCGAACGCGGTCGCCGCCAGCGCACCCAGGAAGCCGATCCACAGCGTGAAGTGCTGGGTGTAGAGGACCGCCCCGGGAATGCCGGTCTTCAGCACCCGCCGGACGAGGCTCTCGGCGACAGGGAGCAGCGTCATCAGCAGGAAGATGACGACCGCGGCCCAGACCTCGATGCGGTGCAGGAGCTTCTTCGCCGCGGGCTGTACGACGCCGGAAACAGCCAGAGCACCACCCTGCTCCGCCGAAGCGGGGGCTGCCACGCTCGAAGGGTCGGGCGGTCCGGCGGGGGGCGGTACTGCTCCGTCGGGTGTTCTGGACGGGAGCTGTGGGGTCACTTCTTGCCCTTCGCGGCGCGGTACTCGTCGCGGATCTTCTTGATCTCGTCGAAGGCAGCCTCGGTGCAGATCCCGCCGCGCACCACTGGCCAGAGCTTCTCGGCCATCTGGGTCCAGCCCGCCTTCTCCGACGCCGGGATGTCGACCACCTTCAGGCCGTTCTTCTTCATCTGCTCGATGGACTCGGCCTGCATGCGCAGCACTTCCTTGTTCACCTTGCCGCCGATGTCACGGGAGATGGTCAGCAGCTGCGGCCGCAGCTCGGCGGGGATCTTCTCCCAGACCTCCTTGGAGACGATCGTCGCGCCCGGCAGGTGGCCCCAGGTTCCCGAGACCATCCACTTGGCGTTCTCGTACCAGCGCGCGGTGAAGGCCATGATCGGCGCGGTGGCGAAGGCCTGGATCATCCCTGTCTGAAGCGAGGGGAGGATGTCGGTGGAGCTGATGACCACCGGCTGGAATCCCACGGCCTCCCAGGCCTTGGAGGCGGTGGGATCGCCCGCCCAGGTGAACATCTTCACGCCCTTCATGTCGGCCAGGCCCTTGATCTCCTTGTTGAAGAACATGTGGACCGTGCCGGTATCGCCCCAGTTGAGAACCACGAAGCCCTTCTCCAGCAGGCGCTTCTCGAAGGAGGGGATGCTCCTCTCGAAGACGGCGTCGAACTCCGCCTGGTCCTCGATGAGCCCGGGGGTGGCGATGCACTGGTTGCTGGTCTCGATGTCGTGCAGGCCGACCACCGAGATGGCGGCGGCGTTGAGCTGGCCGATGCGCAGCTTGCGCACCATGTCGCCCTCGTTGCCGGCCACGCCACCCGCGTAGACCTTGAGCTTCACCTTGCCGCCCGAGGCCTTGCCCCACTCCTCGCCCAGCTGCTTGATGAGGCTGTGCCAGGCCGACCCGTCGGGTGCCATCGTGCCCAACTTGACGGTGACGGTCTGGGCGGACGCCGGGGCGGGGACGAGCCCGCAGAAGAGGAGAGCGGCGGCGAGGGCGGCGAAAAGCGAGCGGCGGGGAGTCATGTCTCACTCCAGGAAGAGATCATCGACGTGCGCCTTCAGGAAGCGGGCGCGACGCTGCGATATCAGATTGACGAGTCGGTATCGCGGAGCTTCATCCACGTTGAAGGACAGGGCCTTGTCCAGGAGCTCGTCGAACTGCTTGCGGTCCTGGGCCTGCACTGCGACCTGCTCGGCCCAGGTGACCCAGGGACCCACCTTCTTCTCCTGGCAGAGCGCCTGGACACGGTCGTAGTGCTCCCTCGCGCGCTTGAGGCCTCCGCCCACGGCCTCGCCGCGGGAGACGTCGTAGGTGACGTAGAACTCGTGGATCGCGCCGTCGGACCAGCTCTCGTTGAGCTCCAGCGCGCGGCCCATCAGCGCCTCGACCTCGCGCAGCCGGCCGATCATCACCATGTCGTCCTTGGAGCGGGAGATGAGGGCGCCCAACGCCGCGCCGGTCCAGTAGAGCAGCGCCACGTCGAGCTCGTCGTCGTCGAGCTCGCGCAGGGTGGCGACGGGGTCCTTCTCGAAGGCCTGGCGGAAGCCGTCGCCCCAACGTGCCTCCAAACCGTGCAAGCCGTAGCTCACGGCGCGGCGCAGGAGCTTCTTGCCGCGGGCCCAGCCCTCGCGAGCCCGGGCGGGATCGGTGGGCTCGAGCTCATCGGCGTCCGCCAGGACGAAGGCATAAGCGTACTGGGTGAAGCCCGAGGAGGCGGCCAGGAGGAGCTTCGGGTTGTTGGGCGAGCTCTCGAGCAGCGACTCCATCGTCTTCAAGCCGAAGGGGATGGCCTCGCGCACCAGCTCGGGGTCGTCGTCGGCGCGAAAGGAGTTGCCGTCGCCGGAGAGCGCATCGGCGGCCAGATTGGCCATCAGGCTCGAGCAGGCGGTGGCCGGAAGAGCGAGAAAGCAGACGAGTAGGAGTCGGCGGAGCACGGACATGGAAAGCTCCCTTCACAGGGAGCCGGATTGGCGGCCCTTCCAGAAGGGGCGGCAGGTTAGGCGAGGCGCCCCCGAGCGTCAACGAACGGTTGAGGTTGGAGCTGGAGCCTCTCGGGAAGGGCAGGCCACGCCGTTCGCAGGGCATGCGTGCGTGCTGAAGACCTCAGGACGCCGACCGAGCGACAGGGCGTCATAGCCACGACCGTCAGGGAGTGATCGCGCCCTGAACCCGCCGGACCTTCAAGTCCACCGCCAGTCCGCCCGGGCGGACCGGCATCCGGCCGACGACCGTCAGCAAGGGAGTGATCGCGCCCTGGAGCGTGCCCTACCCAGCCCGGCCCAGCGCGCCGGCCAGGCCTGCTCGACCTCGTCCGCGAGCAACCGCCCATGCCAGAGCACCCGCCGCCGGAAGAACGTGTTCCGGGTTCCGACGCAGTACGGGCGCTAGCTGCAACGCAATTGAATCCAGGCCCCAGGTCGCGGTAAGAGCCGCGGACATGAAGCAGACCAAGACGACTGCGTGGACCGCGGCGGCGTTGCTGGCCATCGCCCTCTTGCTGGGCAGGACGGCTCGGGCCGGGGCGCCCGCCTGCGAGGCGCTCGAGGGTCAGGAGAAGGCCGACCTCGACGAGCTCTTCAGCAGGCTCAAGCCCTACGAATGCTGCACGGGCACGTTCAGCAAGTGCCTGGCCGCACCCGTCCCCTGCCCCCTCGTCGAGCGGCTGGCCAACGAGCTCTGCCGCCTCTCGCGCTTGGGCAAGGACAAGGCGGCGCTCGAGAAGGCCTACGACCAGCGCCAGAAGAGCATGGTGGCCGCGTCGGCGACTCTCAGCTTCGCGCTCGACGAGTCGGCGCGGCTGGGAGACCCCAAGGCGCCGGTGACTCTCGTGATCTACGCCTGCACCCGCTGCCCGTTCTGCCGCGACCTCGTGCTCGCGCTTCACCGGGAGGTCACCGAGGACGCGCTCAAGGGCAAGGTGAAGCTCTACCTGCGCCCCTTCCCGCTCAAGGGCCACGAGGGCGCGGCCGAGGGCGCGATGGCGCTGATGGCCGCAGGTCGGCAGGACAGGTTCTGGCCCTTCGCGCTCTACACCTTCAAGCACTTCGACGAGTTCCATCCCGCGGTGCTCGCCGATTGGGCCGAGTTCGTGAAGCTGGATCGTGCCGCCTTCGACCTGGCGATGGACGATTCGAAGCTGCGCGACGCGCTGACCGAGGCCAAGAAGGAGGGCGTGCGCAACAAGGTCGAGGCCACCCCGACCCTCTTCATCAACGGTCGGCGCTGGAGTGGCGAGCTGGAGGTGGGCTCGGTGGTGGACGCGCTGCTCGAGGAGCACGAGCGCGTCACGGCCAAGAAGTAGCAGCCGATTGGGAGGCTCTACGTGGTTCCCCCGCTCGACCGATCGCTGTTTGACCTGGCGGATGCGGTCTGGGCCCTCCACTGCGCCGAGGGGCCGGTCCCGCGGCCGGCAGTGGAGGCCGCCCGCGCTCATCTGGAGAAGGAGCTGCGCCCCTGGGAGCTCGCCCACGACCAGTGGCTCAAGCCCTCCGAGGACGTTCGGCGAAGGGCTGCCTCGCTCTTCGGCGCGGCGCGCCCGGAGGACTTCACCCTCACCTCCAGCACCTCCGGGGGCCTGACCTGGGTCGCCCAGAGCTACCCGTGGGCCAAGGGAGACGAGGTCCTCGCGCCGCTGGGCGAGTTCCCCAGCAACGTCTGGCCGTGGAAGGCCCTCGCCCCGCGCGGTGTGGGCTTGCGCGAGGTCCCTCTCTGGGACGGGCACCTCTCGGGCAAGCGCGCCCTCGAGTCGGCGCCGCCCCGCGCCGGGCTCGACCCCGAGTCGCGGCTCCTCGATGCCATAGGCCCCCGGACGCGAGTGCTCACCGCGAGCTGGGTACGCTTCCAGGACGGGCTGCGCCTGGACCTCGAGCGGCTGGCGCGAGGCTGTGCGGCGCGCGGGGTCGATCTGGTCATCGACGGAATCCAGGGCGCCGGCACGCTCCCGCTCGCGCTGGAGGAGGCTCGGGTGGCCGCGTTCGCGACGGGAGTGCATAAGGGGCTGCTCGCGCCGCAGGGGGCAGGCCTTCTGTGGACCCACCCCGCCTTCCGCGAGCGTCTTTGGCCATTGGGATCCTGGCTGTCGGTGGAGGAGGGCGGAGATTTCCGGCGCTCGGCGACCGACTATGACCGACCCTGGCTCGGCGACGGGCGCAAGTTCGAGCAGGGCGGCATGGGCGGGCTCTTGCTGATTCCACTCGCCCGCGCCCTCGAGGTGCTGCACGCCGCCGGCACCGAGTCCATCGCGCGGCATATCGATGCGCTCCAGGGCTCGCTGCTCGCGCGGCTTCAAGGCCCGGAGGCCGAGCGCCTCGAAGGGCTTCGCCGTGCCGGGCGGCTGGGCTCCATCCTCTCCTTCCATCACGGCGGCCGGGGTGTCGAGGCGTTGTCCGCGCAGATGCAGGAGGGGCTGCGCAGGCGGATCTTCTCCTCGGTGCGCGAGGGCTACCTGCGCGTCGCGCTGCACGGATGGCACGACGACACCGACGTCGAGCGCCTCGCCCATTGGCTTTCCACCTGAACAGAAGCGGAGCCGCACCATGAGCTTCAAGTTCGCCCACAACAACATCAACGTCTTCGACCTGAAACGCAGCCTGGCCTTCTACCGCAAGGCGCTCGGCTTGAAGGAGACGCGCCGGATCGTCGGGCCTGAGAAGAGCTTCCTGATCGTCTACCTCGGGGACGGCAGCTCGAAGCACCTGCTCGAGCTCACGTGGATGCGCGACCGCAAGGAGCCCTACAACCTGGGCGACAACGAGTTCCACCTCGCCTTCGTCACCGACGACTACGAGGCCGCGCACGCCCGGCACCAGAAGATGGGCTGCATCTGCTACGAGAACCCGGCGATGGGGATCTACTTCATCGAAGATCCCGACGGGTATTGGCTCGAGGTTCTGCCCAAGCGGCACCGGACGCCGAAGCGGTGACGCGTGCCCGAGCCGCGATCGTCAGCGACCGGACGCATCAGGTCCACCCGGGATCAGTGAGCGCCAGCTTGGGTGCTCGAGTATTGTCCACTCCCTGACGGTCGTGGCTCGGACACGGTCGTCGCTCGGACACGGTCGTGGGCCCTACACGGTCGCCCGACCTGGTGATGGGCTACGCGGCGACCGCGGCGGCGTGCTTCTCGATCAGCGCACCGACACGGGGCACGGCCTCCTCGACGTTCTTCTTGGCCATGCCGCGCAGCCGCTCGTAGGCGGCCTTGATCCCCGCGAGCTTGGACTTCTGCGCCCGTGCATCGGTGATGGCGAGCAGGGCCTCCGCGACCCGGCTGCGATCCGCGGCGAAGAAGGCCGCGATGGGCCGCTTCTGGCGCTGGGCATCCTCCACGATGGGCTGCAGCGCCTTGCAGAACTCCTCGAGGAAGCCGTCGACGGCCTCCGGCACGAAGCCGGGCTTGAAGCTCTTCACGACCTTGTAGCCGGCCTTGATGGCCATGCCGGAGATGCCGCCCTTGTCGGCGACCTCCTGGTCGATCAGCGCCGCGCAGTCGGAGATGACCTGCGAGCGCTTGGGCTGGGTTCCGAGGGTTTCCTGCAGGGTCGGCATGGCACGCTCCGGAGTCAGTTTTCGCGAGCGATATACCGTCGCTCGCCAGGGGAAGCCAGCCCTGGTTTTGGGGACTTCACCCGGGGGCGAGGGCCGCTTCGCCTGGGCGCCATGCCGCATCTCGGGCTGGCCAGGCGCCTGTCGGCAGCCACTCCGGGCTCTCCCTCGAGAGCGCTCGGCTCGCCCCATCGCACGCCCGCGAAGAGGGAGGCGACGTGGGCGAGTCCGGGAGCGAGATGGGCGAGTCGCGCCTCTGGTTGGCGGCAGGCGCCTCAACGGTCCTCGAACGGGCGCTCGTGCGCCTGGAGCATCGTTTGCAGCGCCCGACGGCACCACGTTAGGATTCCCCGCCAACTTCCGAGGAGAAAGCCATGGGTCTGTTCAGCTCGATCGCCAATGAAGCCAAGCGCAATTTCATCGCGCGGCCCGACGAGGCGAAAGCCGACATCATCTACAAGTACCCGGAGCACAACATCCGGCTGATGACGCAGCTGACGCTGATGCCCGACGAGATGGCGATCTTCGTCAACGAGGGCAAGGTGGCAGGCACGCTGGGGCCGGGCAAGACCTACTCCCTGGACACCAAGAACGTCCCCTTCCTCTCGGCGCTCCTGGAGAAGGCGACCGGCGGAAACCTCTTCATCGCCGAGCTGTACTTCATCTCCACCCGCGAGGTGCCCTCCATCCGCTTCGGCGGCCCCCTGGGCACGGTCACCGACAACGTGACCCAGATGATGTGCGACGCCATGGTCTACGGCGACTTCTCGGTGCAGGTGCAGAACCCCGAGAAGCTTCTCTTCGGGCTGGTGGGCTCGGGCTCCCAGCTGCAGACCGGCAACGGGTTCTTGGAGTGGTTCAAGGGCATCCTTCTCAAGTTCATCTCCGACGCGGTGGGTGAGCTGGGCGAGAAGGGCTGGTCGCTCAACAAGATGATCAGCCCGCACTTCAAGCTCGAGCTGCAGAAGGCCATCCTCGAGCAGATCAAGGACGAGGTCGATCGCCACGGCATCCGCGTGGTCTCGTTCGGCAACTTCGTCCTCTCGATCAGCGACGAGGACAAGGCCGAGCTGAACAAGAAGAACAGGGCCATCGCCGACGATCAGCGGCGCATGCAGCTGGCCCAGAACCCGGCCTTCATGACCGTGGCCCAGGCCGAGATGATGCGCAACGCGGGCGTGGGCATGTCCAAGGGGGGCGAGGGCGGCGGGGCGGCGCTGCAGGGCATGGGGCTCGCCATGGGCATGCAGATGGGCCAGATGTTCAACCCGAACCAGCAGGCCCCTCACGCTCAAGGCCAGCAGCCACCGGCCGCACAGTCTCAGGGCATCAAGTGTCCCGCCTGCGCCCAGACGACTCCGGCGGGCAAGTTCTGCATGAACTGCGGCAAGCCTCTGGGAGCCAAGTGCGAGTGCGGCGCCGACCTGCCTCC